>JAHEXP010000031.1 GCA_023252055.1 Coriobacteriia bacterium | reverse complement strand
CCGTTCGGCTCGTTCGTCGAGATCGGCGACGGCGTCGAGGGCCTCGTGCACATCTCCGAGATGGCCAAGGGCCATGTGGAGAAGCCCGAGGACGTCGTGGCAGTGGGCCAGGAGGTCCACGTCAAGGTCATGGACGTCGACACCGAGCGTCGTCGCATCTCCCTCTCGATCCGTGCCGCGAACGCCGAGCTTGGCCTTCCGGATGCGCTCGAGGGTCGCGAGGGCTTCGAGCCCGAGGACGCCCCTGAAGGCGAAGTGCTGGCCGTCGATGACGCCACCGCCGAGGAGATCGTCCCGGTCGAGGCCGTCGAGGAGACCGCACCTGAGGCCGTCGATTCCGACGCCGTCGTCGAGGAGATCGTCGCCGAGGCCGAGGCTGTCGACGCCGAGCCCGCAGGTGAGCTCACCGCCGAGGAGCCGGTCGTCGAGACCGAGCCGGTCGTCGAAGAGGCTGCCGCTGAGGAGCCCGTCGTAGAGGCCGAGCCCGTGGTCGAAGAGGCTGCCGTTGAGGAGCCCGTTGCCGAGGAGCCTGTCGCCGACGAGACGCCGGCCGCCGAGTAGCGCGAAGCTTCACCAGAGCACACGCACCGTCCGGGGCCGGGCGCCCGCGCACACAGCGCGGGCCCCGGCCCCGTTCATCGGACGAAGGAGTCGTTCCATGTACGTTCTCGGAGTCACCGGCGGCATCGGTTCGGGCAAGACCACCGCGGCACGCCTGTTCAAGGACCTCGGCGCGGTCGTGATCGATCTCGACGACCTCGCGAAGGGCCTCACCGGCCCGGGCGGTCCGCTTGCCGCCGAAGTCATCGAAGCGTTCGGTCCCGAGGTCGCATCCTCCGACGGCGGAGTCGACCACGCGGCGCTGGCGAGGGCCGCGTTCGCGTCCCCGGAAGCCGCCCGCGTGCTCGACCGCATCGTGCACCCCGGTGTGCACTCCGCCGTGGCCGGAGCGCTCGACGTGCTGACGGAGATGCCAGAGGGTCCGGCGGTCGTCGTCATCGACATCCCACTACTCGTCGAGGCTCCTGAGTTCTTCGACCTGCTCGACGGCGTACTGGCCATCTCCGCGGACGACGACGCACGCGTGGTGCGACTCGCCGCCCGCGGCATGGGCGAGGACGACGTGCGCGCCCGTATGGCGTTGCAGGCTTCCGATGCCGAGCGCCGGGAGGTCGCCGATTGGGTGATCGAGAACGACGGCACCCCCACCGATTTCGAGGCCGACCTCGCCGACTTCTACGACGAGGAACTGGCGCCGCGTGAGGCGTGACCGCCCGCACACCCGCAGCCGGGTGCCCCGGCTGCTCGCCGTCATCGCGATCGCGGTGCTGGCGCTCGTTGCCGTGCGCGGTCCGGAGTGGCTCCGCCGGGTCGACCACCCGCTGAACCACCAGACGACGATCGCGCAGGCCGCCGCCGAACAGGGTGTCGACCCGTACCTCGTGGCGGCGGTCATCAACGTCGAGTCCGGGTTCCGGGAGACTGTGGTGTCGCCGGCGGGAGCGGTGGGACTCATGCAGGTCCTGCCGTCGACGGCGAAAGCGGTGGCCAAGCGCGTCGGCGTGAGCGGCAAGATGAACGTTGCCGCCCTTTCCGAGCCCACGGCGAACATCCGCGTGGGCACCGCCTACCTCGCCGAGCTCATCGCGCGCTACGGCGGCAACGTGGACCTGGCGCTCGCCGCCTACAACGCCGGGATCACGAACGCGGACCGGTGGGCCGTGAAGTGGAAGCCGGGGCAGGGCGCGCTGAGTGCAGCAGTGGACTTCCCTGAGACCGCCCACTACGTGGACGAGGTGCTCTCCCAGACCGAGGCGTACCGTTCGCTGTATCCGGACGCGTTCGCCCGAACAGGGAAGTAAGATAGAGGTTCGGTCCGAAACCAGCCGCGGAAAGGCCTCTCCCGTGAGCAACGAACTTCGCGTGGTGTCCCCGTACGAGCCTGCGGGCGACCAGCCGACGGCGATCGCCGACCTCGCCGCAGGTATACGGGCGGGGGAGCGGTACCAGACGCTGCTGGGCGTCACCGGCTCCGGCAAGACGTTCACCATGGCCAAGACCATCGAGGCGGTCCAGAAGCCCACGCTCGTCATGGCGCCGAACAAGACGCTCGCCGCGCAGCTCGCATCGGAGCTCGCCGACCTCATGCCGGACAACTCGGTCGTGTACTTCGTCTCCTACTACGACTACTACCAGCCGGAGGCGTACATGCCTTCGACCGACACGTTCATCGAGAAGGACTCGTCGATCAACGAGGAGGTCGAGAAGCTGCGTCATGCGGCCACCGCCGCGCTGCTCTCGCGCCGCGACGTCGTCGTGGTCGCCTCCGTCAGCTGCATCTACGGCATCGGCTCGCCCGAGGACTATGCGGGCCAGGCGGCGTTCGTGACCGTGGGCGCGCAGATGGACCGCGACAAGCTGATCCGTGCGCTCGTGGAGATCCAGTACGACCGCAACGACTTCGACGTGGCGCGCGGCACGTTCCGCGTGCGCGGCGACGTCCTCGACGTGTTCCCACCGTATGCGGACCGTCCGCTGCGCATCGAGTTCTACGGCGACGAGATCGAGTCGGTCGTGGAGTTCGACGCGGTGACCGGCGAGGTGGTCAACAAGTTCGACTCGGTGCCGATCTGGCCCGCGACGCACTACGTCACCGTGCCAGACAAGCTCAGCGCCGCGCTCGACTCGATCCGGGCCGAGCTGCAGGAGCGCCTGGCGTTCTTCAGGAGCGAGGGCAAGCTGCTCGAGGCACAGCGGCTGGAGATGCGCGCCACCTACGACCTCGAGATGCTCGAGACGCTGGGCTTCTGCTCGGGCATCGAGAACTACTCGCGGCATCTCGATGGGCGTGCCGCCGGCGAGCCGGGTCACTGCCTCATCGACTACTTCCCGAAGGACTTCCTGTGCATGGTGGACGAGAGCCACGTCACCGTTCCGCAGGTGCGCGGCATGTACGAGGGTGACCGCAGCCGCAAGCTCACGCTGGTGGAACACGGTTTCCGACTGCCGAGCGCGCTCGACAACCGGCCGCTGCGGTTCGACGAGTTCGAGGCCCGCGTCCCGCAGTTCGTGTATGTCTCGGCCACGCCGGGTGACTACGAGCTGAAGATGAGCCGCGACCACATCGTGGAACAGATCATCCGCCCCACCGGCCTGGTGGACCCGGAGATCCAGGTGCGCCCGACGAAGGGCCAGATCGACGACCTCGTCCACGAGGTGCGCGAGCATGCCGAGCGCGACGAGCGCGTGCTGGTCACCACGCTCACGAAGAAGATGGCGGAGGACCTCACCGACTACATGGTGGAGCAGGGGCTGCGCGTCAGGTATCTACACGCCGACATCGCCACGATGGAGCGCATCGAGATCCTGCGCGACCTGCGCGCGGGCGAGTTCGACTGCCTCGTGGGCATCAACCTGCTGCGCGAGGGCCTGGATCTGCCCGAGGTCTCGCTTGTTGCGATCCTCGACGCCGACAAGTCCGGCTTCCTGCGCAACTTCCGGTCGCTCATCCAGACGATCGGGCGAGCGGCCCGCAACGTTTCCGGCACCGTGATCATGTACGCCGAGGAAGTCACCGAGTCGATGCGTTCGGCGATCGACGAGACGAACCGCCGCCGTGCGATCCAGGTGGCCTACAACACCGAGCACGGCATCGAGCCCCAGACGATCCGCAAAGCGATCCATGCGATCGTCAGCTACGCGAAGTCGGCGGAGGGCGAGGGAAGCGACGCGGAAGAGGTCGCGCGCGAACTGTCGAACCTGCCGCGCGACGAGGCGTTGCGCCTGATCGCCTCGCTCGAGGAGGACATGACGAGCGCCGCCGAGAAGCTCGACTTCGAGTCCGCGGCGCGGCTGCGCGACCAGGTTGTGCGCCTGCGCGCGAAGGTCGACCGCTCGAGCGAGGACGAGGTACTCGATCGGCTCAAGGCTGGCGCGCGCAAGGGGTCTGCGTACGGGCGGCGCAAGAAGCGGTAAGCGTGGGCCGACCTCGTGCGTTCGTGGCGTTGCGGAAGGGCTCGCAACGGGGTATACACGAACGTATGAACAAACGCTCAGATGAAATCAGCGCGCCCGCGGGTTCGGACCCCGCTGCGGCCGCGGGCGAGTGCGACGTTCGCGTCGTCGACGAGAACGCTGTCGCGCATGCCCTCGAGTGCCTCCCGACCGATGCCGGCCAGGAACGGTTCTGCGGCATCTTCGCGGCGCTCGGTGATGTCACGCGCGCCCGCATCCTCATGGCCCTCGCCTCCGGCGACCTGTGCGTCTGCGACCTTGCCGAGGTGGCGGGTGTGAGCGAGTCCGCCGTGTCGCACCAGCTGCGCATCCTGCGCGATCTCCGCCTCGTGACGTGGACACGGGAGGGCAAGCGCGCCGTCTACAGGCTCGCCGACGACCACGTCCGCGACCTGCTCGTCATCGGCCGCGCGCACGCCGAGGAGGAGCTGTGAGCGACCGCCTACACGCGCACACCCTGAGCGTGCCGATGATGATGCCGTCCGAGATCTACTGCGCCGGTTGCGTCGAGAAGCTGCGTGCTGCCGTGGAAGGGCTCGAAGGAGTCGAGTTCGCCGAGGTCGACAAGCGCACCGCCACACTCACCGTCTCGCACGATCCGGGGCTGCTGCCCGAGGACGCGATCGAGAACGAGGTCAGGCGCCTCGGTTTCGAGGTCACGTCCGGCCTGTCGCACGCGCAATGGAGGGTCACCGGGCTCGATTGACCCGACTGTGCGCGGACCGTGGAGAAGTCCGCACGTCAGGTCCCTGGGGTCGTGACCGCCAGTCTCAACTTCGCCACCGGCGTTCTTCTGCTCGAGTACGACGCGACGACCGACCCGCGCGAGGCGGTGCTCGCAGCCGTTCGAGGCGCCGGTCACGGCGTGGAGGAGATCGCCTCGGCACGCGGGGCCACGTCGGTGCGGTTCCGGCTCACCGGCCTCGACTGCGCCGACTGTGCGGCGAAGCTCGGTCATCAGATCTCAGCCATGAGCGGCGTGTCCGGCGCCGACGTGGACTTCGGCACTGCGGTGCTCAGGATCGGGTACGACGCGGGCGCCACCGACCCGGCGCTGCTCGCGCAGGCGGTGCGCGCCGCGGGGTACGCGGTGGAGCTCGAGGAGGGCGAGGCCGGCCCGGCGATCCCGCCGCCTTCGTGGTGGCAGGCCAACGGCCAGCGCGTCACCCTCGTCGCGAGCGGCGGGCTCATCCTCGTCGGCTACCTGCTGGAACTCATGCGCCTCCCGGGGGTCGGAGCGTACGCGGCTCCCGCGGCGTTCGTGCTCGCAGCGCTCATCGGCGGGGTGATGACTGCGCGCCGCGCGTGGGCATCGCTCAGGGCCCGTTCGCTCGACATGAACGTGCTCATGACGCTCGCGGTCATCGGCGCCATCGCACTCGGCGACAGCGCCGAGGCTGCCACCGTCATCTTCCTGTTCTCGATAGGGCAGTACCTGGAGAGCCGCGCGCTTGCCCGCACACGCGCATCCATCCGCGACCTCATCGACCTCACGCCTGCGCTCGCCCGCGTGCGGCGCGGCGGCCGCGACGTGGAGATCCCGCCCGCCGAGGCGGTCGTCGGCGATGTGATGGTGGTGAAGCCGGGGGAGCGGATCGCGCTCGACGGCGTGGTGAGCACCGGGGCGTCCGCGGTCGACGAGGCCGCGATCACGGGCGAGTCGCTGCCGGTCGCGAAAGGCGAGGGCGACGCCGTGTACGCGGGCACGCTCAACGGCAGCGGCCTGCTCGAGGCTGCGGTCACCAAGGTCGCTGCGGACTCGACGCTCGCGCGGGTGATCTTCCTGGTGGAGGAGGCGCAGGCCGCCCGCGCGCCGTCGCAGCAGCTCGTCGACCGCTTCACCCGCTACTACACGCCGATCGTCGTTGCCGGAGCAGCCCTGCTGGCGGTGGCTCCGCCGCTGCTCGGGCTCGGTACGTTCTCCGACTGGCTGTACCGCGCGCTCGTGGTGCTCGTGGTGTCCTGCCCGTGCGCGCTCGTCATCTCCACACCGGTCGCGATCGTGTCCGCGATCACCCGCGCCACGCGCGACGGCCTGCTGGTGAAAGGCGGCGCGTACCTCGAGGCGGCCGCGCGCGTTCGCGTGGTGGCCTTCGACAAGACCGGCACGCTGACGCTCGGCCGGCCCCGCGTGACGGAGGTCGTGCCGTTGCGCGAGGCGGTACCTGCGCGCATCCTCGAGATCGCGGCGGCGATCGAGGCCGGATCCACCCATCCGCTTGCGGAAGCGGTCATCGCCGCACACGGCGAACGTGCGGCGACCTTGAATGCGACCGCCCTCCGCGACGTGCCCGGCCGTGGCCTGCAGGCGACGGTGGATGAGGTGCGTTACGGGCTCGGCAGCCCTGCGTTCGCGCTCGACGAGAGCGCTTTGGACCTTGCAGCCGAAGAGAGCATCGAGCGGCTCGAGACGGCCGGGAACACCGTGCTCGTGCTGTTCAGCGACGCGGGCGTGCTCGGACTGATCGCAGCTGCCGACGAGGTGCGGCCCGAGGCCGCCCGCATGGTCGCGGGTCTGCGCGCCGGGGGCATCCGCCACGTGGCGATGCTGACCGGCGACAACGACCGCACCGCGTCCGCTATCGCTCAGGCCGTTGGCGTGACCGAGCACCGGGCGCGCCTGCTGCCCGCGGACAAGGTCGCGGCGGTCCGGGAACTGCGCGAGCGCTACGGCGCCGTCGCGATGGTCGGCGACGGCATCAACGACGCTCCGGCGCTCGCCGCCGCCGACCTCGGCATCGCGATGGGTGCGGCGGGCTCGGATACCGCGCTCGAGACCGCGGACGTGGCGCTCATGTCGCCGGACGTCGCGGCGCTGCCCGCCTTCTTCGACCTCGGGCGCCGCACCGTCGCCAACATTCGCGCGAACGTGATCTTCTCGGTCGCGACGAAGGCGGTCGTGCTGGTGCTCGCCGTCGGGGGCTACGCTCCACTGTGGCTGGCGGTGTTCGCCGACACGGGGGTATCGCTGCTGGTGACGCTCAACGGGCTGCGACTGCTGCGTCGCAAGGCCACGCTTGCCGCCTGACGCCACGATGTGGTGGCCAACTGCCACCCATCGGACGATTCGCACCGTCCGTCGCTTCACACGTTCGTTCGAGCGCCGCTCATCTAATACGCCGTGTGAGATATAACACAATGCGTAATAGTAATGAGCGAAGGATGCGCGATCGGAACGGGGGAAGTGGGACTGCGTGGATGCTTCCGCGATCGGAGTGTGGCTGGCGCGAGAACCACAGGTGGTGTGGAACGCCTTCCGGCCGGTCATCTTCGTCTTGATGAACCCCTTGATGGCCCTGAACTTCTGGTGGGCGGTCATTCTCGGCCCCGTGTTCTGGATATTGGCCGCCCTCACCGCGGTCGCGAGCGTGCGGAACCGTCGTGTCCGTCTGCGCGCAGACCCGGGGATGGACGCGCCGGAGGCGCCGGTCAGCACACTGGGCAGGGCCGCGAGGTTCCGTGCGGTCCGCCTGGTGGCCTTCGTGGGCCTGATGTTTCCTGTGACCGGCATGATGACGGACGTGGACCTCGGGTTCTCGACGAGCATCCTGGCGATGCTCGTCTTCGACTATCTGACAGTGGTGCTCGTGGTCACGCTCCTCACGATCGCCGTCGACACTCTGCGGGGAAAGCGCGCGGGTACCGAGACCCGGCTCGCGTACGCGGTCACACTGCTCGTTCTCCCGGGCGTGGCGGTCTTGGGGTATGCGGGTGCCTGGTACTTTGCCGCGCTGAACTACACGCCGCCGTGGTAGGTCGTCGCTGATCCGCGGGGATTCGGAGCGTGACAGGGGGCGAGATGGAGCTGCTGGCGGGGCTGATGGACTGAGGGGCTTGCGACGAGTGGGATGAAGCTCGAACGAAAGGGCGTGACGAGATGGCCGAGTTCGATCCGATGAAGTTCTTCGCTCTGTGGATGTTCACGCACGACCAGGCGGACGATCTGATGGTGCAGTCGGTGGCCCGGGGTAGCGCCGTGGCTGGCGAGGGGATGTCCGGCGGCCCCGATGCGTTCACCGACGGGTTCATGGCGATGGTCGCCGAGGAGAAGAGGCGCCTGAAGGAGCAGATCGCGTCGGGAGGCGCTGAGAAGGCCGCGGACCCGGATGCCGAGCGCTTCGACGAGGTGAAGTTCGAGGTCGCGGAGTTGCGGGGCCGCCTCGACCAGATGCAACGCACGCTCGACGCGATCGCCGCGCACGTCGGCGCGACAGGGGCCTGAGCACGGTGTCCGCGCGATCCACCCGGATCACCGGGACCCTGCTGCTCGCGTTCGTGCGCGGGATCGGCCGGGCGCGGTTCGGGCTCACGTCCACTCACGCCCGGCGCGCGGCGTTCGCGCTCGAATGGCGATGCGCGTTCGAGAAGCTCGGCGGCGCGTTCATCAAGCTGGGCCAGATGATCTCCGTGCGGCCCGACGAGTTCGGCGACGAGCTGGCGGGCGAGATGGAGCGCCTGCGCGACCAGGTGGCGCCGGTCCCGTTCGCCGAGATCGCGGCCGTGATAGAGCGCGGTCTGGGCGCCTCGACGGCGACCCTGTTCGCATCGATCGATGAGACGCCGCTGGCATCGGCGTCGGTGGCCCAGGTGCACGCTGCGGTGCTGTCGGCGGCGTACCGGCCGGTGTGGGGCGATGAGCTGCCCGCCGGCGCCGAGGTTGTCGTGAAAGTCATCCGCCCCGGAGCGGGGGAGGCGCTGCTGGCCGACATAGGCGAGGCGCGACGGTTGGGCGGCTCAGGCCTGATGCGCGCCCTGCTGCGCGGTGTGGACGTGTCCGCGCTCCTGGACGAGTTCGAGGACTCGGTCCGGCGGGAGCTCGACCTGCGGGTCGAGGGGCGTATCGCAGACCGTTTCGCCTTCGATTTCCGTCCCGATCCGAAGATCGTGGTGCCGCGGATCGTGTGGAATCTCACCTCTCCGCAGGTGCTCACGATGGAGCGCATGTACGGGTGGCGGCTTTCCGAGCTCCACGAGGCCGAGCTCGCTGGCGTCGACGCTCACGGTCTGGCGGTGCACGGGGCGACCGCCTTCATGCGGCAGGTCATGCTCTACGGCCGCTATCACGCCGACCTGCATCCGTCGAACCTCTTCGTCACGCCCGACAACAGGATCGCCTATCTGGACTTCGGCATCGTGGGCCACCTTACCGACGCCGAACGCGGGGACATCGCGCAGGTGCTCGCGGCGTTCGTGTACCGCGACGCGGACCGCGCGCTGCGCTACTCGGCGAACCTCGGGGTCATCGTGCCGCCCGAGAAGGTGGCGATGGTGCGGCGCGAACTGGGCGAACTGCTCGACGCCACGATGAGCGGGGGAGCGACCGATTTCAAACACTTCGGGTTCGGGTTCCTGGGGCTGCTGCGGCGCAACGGGATCGGGATCCCGGGGGGCTACGGCCTGCTGGTGAAGTCGCTGGCGACGGTCGAGGGCGTCGCACGGCGGCTGTACCCGGACATCGACATCATGGAGGTGGCGCGCCCGTTCGTGACGCGCATGATCGGCGAGAGCATAGGAAGCCCTGCCAAGCTGCAGGAGCGACTGCCCGCCGTGTGGCGTGCTGCGATGCGGGAACTGCTGGCGTAGGCGTGTGGAGGCTTTCCTACGCCGGGATGCGCGCGAGTCCGATCATACCGACGACCAACAGGACGAGCACGATGATCGAGTCGATGCCGACGCGCCAATGGTTCTTCTCGGGCCGCACGATGACCGAAGTCGCGTAGACCATCGTGACCAGGATCCCGAGTCCGGCGAGCCAGCTGTTCTGGGCGCCGGCGGCGGCGAGCGCCGCCTTGCCGGCTACCAGGTCGGCAACGAGGAAGAGCGTCACTTGGAACGCGTTGCCGCCGAAGATGTCGCCCATCACAAGCTGGTTGTCTCCGAGCCGAGCGGCAGTGATGCCGGTCGCGATCTCCGGCAAGGCGCTCGCGATCGCCAGGACGGTCGCTCCAAAGATCACGCCGCCCACGTGATAGCGGTCTGCGAGCAGGGAGCCCGACTGGGTGAGGACCACGCCAGCGATGAGCGTCACGGCGGAGCCCGCAAGGAAGATCAGCGTGAGCCTGAGTGTGCTGAAGTGCCGGAAGGGGTGCTTCACCGTGGGATGCGGCATGCGCCGGTGCGGGCGGCCCGGTCTCGCGCCGGGCATGACCACTTCCCACTTCGGGGCGTTGCGGACGCGGTTGATGACGAGCATCCCGAACAGCCACACCACCACGATCGCGACCGATGCGGGGCTGACCCCCATCACGACCTCGGTTGGCGGCAGCAGCGCGCCCAACATCGCGAGCGCGGTAACTCCCACCACGAGTGAAGCTTCGAGCACCGGGATGAGCGAGCCGACGAGGTAGCTGAGCGGCTTCTTCTCGGTCACGAAGTAGTCGCAGATGACGAGCACCGCTGTCTGGACCGCGATCCCGCCGAGCAGGTTGCCCGCGGCGATGTCGAGACGGTGGGCGAGTGCGGCGCTGACGGTGATCGCGACCTCGGGAAGGCTGCCTGAGATGGCGAGCAGCACCATCCCGCCGAACGCCTCACCGAGCTTCCACCGGGCGTCGAGGACGTCCGTGGCGCGCGACAGGTACACGCCCGCGGCCCACGTCGCGGCTGCCGCGACGGCGAACAGCGTCCACAGCCACCCGCTCGCCAGCGCGTTCACCGGTCGAGCGCCTCCTTCGGCAGGGTCTCGTTCAGCGAGCCGGTGCGGTATCCGTCCAGATCGAGCGCCGCGTAGGCGAATCCGGCGCCCTTCAGGGCGGCGGATACCTCGGCGCGCTTCTCGAAGGCGGCCTGCATCTCTTCTGCGGCGACCTCGAGGCGCGCGATGTCGCCGTGTGCGCGCACGCGCGTCTGCACGAACCCGAGGGACCGCAGCGCGTCCTCGGCGGCGCCGACCCGGGTGAGTCCGGCCACGTCGATGAGGGTTCCGTACGGGAATCGTGAGGCTAGGCACGCCATGGAGGGCTTGTCCGCCGTGGGCAGACCCAGCAGGTGCGAGATGTCACGGATGTCTTGCTTGGTGAGACCGGCCTCCTGCAGCGGGCTGACCACGCCGAGTTCGACCGCTGCGCGGTGTCCCGGGCGGTGGTCGGAGACGTCGTCGGCGTTGTTGCCGTCCGCGACGTGAGCGAGGCCCCGCGCGGTCGCAAGGTCGCACAGGAGCCCGAAGAGCTCCTGTTTGCAGTAGTAGCAACGGTCCGACGGGTTGGATGCGAATCGCGGGTCCGCGAGCTCATCCGTCTCGACCTCCACGAGGTCCAGGCCAAGAGCGGCAGCGGTCTCCTCGGCGGCGCGCACCTCGCTCGTGGGGTAGGTCGCGGAGACAGCCAGCACCGCCAGATAGGCGTGGGGAAGCGCTTCGCGCGCGGCGACCGCCAGCAGGGTGGAGTCGACACCGCCCGAATAGGCGACCAGCACGCTGTCGAGGCCGCGGAGGCGCTCTACCAGCGCCGAGTACTTCTCGGCGGGCGTCATGGTCGCTGGGCGTCCGGGCGCCACACGCACTCGTTGCCGGCACCGGAGAACCGCGCCGCAGCGTAGAGGAGGTCGCTCGCGCGGTTGAGGAACGCGAGTACGTTCGGATCCACAGGCTCCGTGGCGGCGACGTGCGCAACGGCCCTCTCGGCGCGGCGCACGACGGTGCGCGCCACGTGCAGGCGGGCGGAGGTCTCGTCACATCCCGGGAGCATGAAACCGCGGAACCCGCCCATGCGATCGGTGAAGCGGTCGATGGCGGCCTCCAGCGAGGCCACGTCCTCCGCGCTGACCGAGGGCTGGCCGGAGGGCTGTCCGGTGGCGAGGCAACCTGCGCAGTTGAACAGCCGGTGCTGCAGGAATTCGAGGACGGCGTCGACGTTGCTGTCGACGACGTTCACACGTGCAAGCCCGATGAGGCAGTTGGCCTCGTCGAGGGCCCCGTAGAGTTCGATGCGCGGGTCGGCCTTGCCGACCCTGGTCCCGTCAGGCAGCGAGGTGGAACCCTCGTCGCCGCTCCGCGTGTAGATCTTTGCCACTGGGTGCTCCTTGCGCGCCGAATGTGTACGCAGCCATGGTACCGCCGCGGGGAGGCGCGAGGGGCCGGCGGCCGACTAGGCGCGTTCGCGGATGCGCATCGCGAGATGCCCGATGACCCCGGGATCGTCCACCGGCTCGCCGAACTCGTCCGTGACGTGGAAGACGTCTCGTGCGACCCCATCCTTTGTGAGCGCGCGGGCCCAGTGGATCTGCAGCCCCGTCTGCGCGAAGGCGAGGGCCAGGTCGTAGAGCAGCCCCACGCGGTCGGCAGCGCGTACCTCGACCGCTGTGGCGTACACGCCGCTGTCGCGCACAGCGAAGCGCGTCCGCACGCGTGCTTTCGCCGGGTAGTGGCTCTGGCGCTCGGCCAGACGGGCAGCGAGCCCGCCGGGGTCCGCGAGCGCTGCGTGGAGGTGACGGTCGAACGCCGCCCACGTGGCCGTGTCGATCGCTGCGCGGGTGTCGGAGCGCACGATGAAGACGTCGATGGCGACGCCGCCGTGCGCGTCGAATGCGTCGGCCCCCATGATGTCGAGGCCGGTCAGTGACAGCGCACCGCAGATGGATGCGAACAGGCCCTCTCGATCTCGCGCCGCGACGCTGACGCGCCAGGTCCCCGGGGCGGGTCCCGGTCCCACAGCGGTGCGGACGCCATCGGCAGCCGGGGAGGCGGCAAGTTCGGCGGCGAGCTCTGCATGCCGGACCACTTCAGGCGCAGGAACAGCGGCCAGTTAGCGTAACGACGCGCGCCTGACGAAGGCCGCGAGCCCTTGCGTCTCCGGCGTGGCGCCGATGACCGCGAGCGCTTCCGAGCGGACCGCCTCCGCATGCTCCACGAGCCCTGCGCCCGCCACCTCGTCGGACAAGGCCGCCTTGAGCCGGTCGGCCAGCTCCCCCACGAGCGCCGCGTGCCAGTCGGTCCACGCGCCAGGCCCCGTGGCGAGCGAGTCAGCGACGGTGAGCAGGTAGAGGGCGTCCAGCGTGGTCGCATCCGGGACGCGCGAGGCCGCGCGCACGATCACGTCCTCGTCGTGGATGTCCTCGCCGGACGAGGTCTCGGCCAGCAGAAGGTGCTCGCGGACGAGTAGGGCGGCCGTCGCGGTCTGAACGCCCGTCAACCCGAACCGCATGCCCAACGTCTCGACCGCGGAGGCGCCGCGGTCGGCGTGGCCGGGACCGCGTTGTGTCTTTCCCACGTCGTGGAGGAGCGCCGCCACCTGGAGTGGACGCGGGTCGAGGAGGCCGCTTGCCGCTCGCGCGGTTTCCGGCAGGGCCGCTGGCAGCCCCGAGACCGCCGCAGCAGCCCGCAGGCAGTGGGCACCGACGGTGAACCTGTGTGTCAGTGCCGGTCGCCGCGCCGTCATCAGTTCGCCGAACGCGGGCGCCAGGTCGTCGAGCAGTCCCGCCCAGGCCGCCTCCTCGAGCGTGGGCAGCGATCCTTCGCCTGCGTCCAGGAGCCGGAAGAGTTCCGGGCCGCCAAGCGTGCGCGTCGCGTCGCCCGTGCCTCGTGGATCGAAGCGCGTCAGCGCCCCTGCCAGCCGTGCGCGGGCCCGCAGCGCTGTGTGGTGCGCGGTGGCGAGCGCCCGCTGGACGAGTTCCGCATCGCACGATGAGTCCGATGCGAGTTCAAGGGTCATGAGGGACACCGCCCTGGGCGACAGCCGGTGCACCTCCCATCGCGCGGCTGTGATCGCGGCTCCCGCCTCCATGAGACGTTCCGCCTCCGCGGCCTCCAACAGGCCCGCGGTGACGAGCGCGCGAGGGTCCGCGGCAGGGCGTCCGGTCAGGACACCGCCGAGCCAGGTCATCTCATCCAGGTCGCGCTGACCGCCCGCTCCGTCCTTGAGGTCAGGCTCGAGAAGGTACGGTGAGCCGCTGCGCTCGCGGGACACGATCGCCGCCACGTGCCGTTTCGCGCGTTTCCGTGCATCCGCGGCGACATCGGCGAGCACCCGCTCGCCGAGCGAGCGGTCCCCACAGAGCGTTCGGCCGGTGAGCGTGGCGGTCAGGGTCTCGAGGTCTTCGCGGCACATCCGTGCGTGGTCGCGACGGGTGCGGACCTGATGCCCCACGGTGAGCCCGGCGTCCCAGAGCGGGTAGAGCACGGCACGCAGCGCCTCGCGCAGCTGCGCCGGTGGCGCGTCCGCGATCACGAGCAGGTCGAGATCGGAGCGGGGGAGCAGCCGGCGCGCACCCCAACCGCCGAGTGCAAGGACCGCCCATGGGCCGGACAGCGTGGACAGGGCCGTCTCCGCGAGTGCGGAGACGGCCCTGTCGGACAGGTCGCTGAGCGTGCGCGCGGCCTCAGGCCCCGGTGTCGCCGTGGCGATGAGTGCGTCCCGCTCGCGCAGGAACTCGGCCACGCCCGTCACCGGCATCCTAACTACAACGCGTCAGTGCCGCGCTCGCCGGTGCGGATGCGCACGGCGCCGATGCAGTCGAACGTGAACACCTTGCCGTCACCGATCTTGTCCGTGCGCGCTGCATCGACGATAGCTTGCTCCACCTTCGGAGCCAGCTCGTCGTCCACAACGAGTTCGATCTTCGTCTTCGGGACGAAATCGATCGTGTACTCGTTGCCGCGGTATACCTCCGTGTGGCCCTTCTGACGACCGAAGCCCTTGACCTCGTACGCCGTCATGCCGGTCACGCCGAGCGCATGCAGTGCTTCCTTCACCTCATCGAGCTTGTGCGGCTTGATGACCGCTTCGATCTTCTTCATGGAAAGCTCCTTCTTCCAAAGCTGTCCTAGAACTCGTACCCGGTCTCCGCATGTTCCGCGAGATCGAGGCCGCCCGCCTCGGTGTCGACGTCCACGCGTATGCCCATCGTAATGTCGAGAAGTTTCAGAATGATGAACGACACGGTGAATGAGAAAGCGATCGTTGCGCCGACCCCGACGAACTGCTTTCCGATGAGCGCCAGTCCGCCGCCCGACAGCAGACCGTCGGCACCTGCGGAGTTCACGGCGAGGCTCGCGAAGACGCCGGTGAGTATCGCGCCGGTCGTGCCGCCGACGCCGTGGACGCCCACGACATCGAGCGCATCGTCGAAACCGAACCGTGACTTGAGGCGCAGTCCGAAGTAGCAGGCGATGCCGACGATCGCGCCGATCGCGAGCGCCGGCATCGGGCCGACGAAGCCGGCCGCAGGAGTGATGCCCACGAGGCCCGCCACGGCGCCCGAGGCCGCGCCGAGCACGGTCGGCTTGTGGCCGGTGAAGACCTCTGCGAGCGTCCAGGCGAGCATGCCCGCGGCCGCCGAGAGGTTGGTCGCCATGAAGGCGGAGCCTGCGAGGTGGCCGGATCCCAGCGCCGAGCCGGCATTGAAGCCGAACCACCCGAACCACAGGATGCCCGCGCCCAACACGGACATCGGGATGTTGTGCGGGCGCATCTCCTCTGTGCCGTAGCCCGTGCGCTTGCCGAGAGCGAGAGCCGCCGCCAGTGCAGCCGCAGCCGAGGCGATGTGCACGACCGTACCGCCAGCGAAGTCGAGCGCTCCGAACTTCATCAGCCAGCCGCCGCCCCAGACCCAGTGGGCCAGCGGGCTGTAGACGAGCACCGCCCAGAGAGTGGCGAAGATCACATACGCCTTGAACTTCATGCGCTCGGCGACCGCCCCGGTGATGAGCGCGACGGTGATGACCGCGAACATGCCCTGGTACATCGCGAACACACTCGTGGGGATCGCGGACGTGCCCGTCCCCGTGGCCGAACCGAGTACGCCGCCGAGGCCGAGGAACTGCAGGCCGCCGATGAGGCCGCCGACGTCCTTGCCGAACGCGAGCGTGTAGCCGATCACCGCCCAGATGACGGAGACGAGCCCCATCGCGAACAGCGAGTGCATCGTCGAGGACAGCACGTTCTTACTGCGCACCATGCCCGCGTAGAACAGGGCGAGTCCCGGCGTCATGAACAGCACCATCGCGGCGCAGACGAGCATCCACGCGGTGGATCCGGTGTCGATGGCTGGCATCCGGAGGCTCCTTCGGATCGGCGCGGAGGGCGAATGGCGCCCCGTCCTGTCCCGGCATCGTCGTCGTTTCGTGTTTCCCCCGTGTTTCGGCTGTGTCACAGCACCGTGGCGCAGCGGAAAGCGGTACGAAACATGGATAGGAGATTCGGGCGTCCGATCGGGCCGCCCCGCGCCAGCAGCCAGCCAGCCCCGCGGCCGCGCGCGAACGCCTCTCGTCGATACGAACACGTGTTCGTGTAGTATCGGGTAGTAGAATGGAGGTTCGGCGGAAACCGGCCCGTCCGATCGCATGGCGGATCCACTCTCTCGAAAGTGAGCACCAACAGATGTCCCTCGAATTCATCTCGGTCCGCGGCGCGCGTGAGCACAACCTGCGCGGCTTCGACCTCGACATCCCGCGTGACAAGCTCGTCGTGATCACCGGCCTGTCCGGAAGCGGCAAGAGCTCGCTCGCGTTCGACACGATCTACGCGGAGGGGCAGCGCCGCTACGTCGAGTCGCTGTCCGCGTACGCGCGCCAGTTCCTCGGTCAGATGCAGAAGCCCGACGTGGACCATATCGAGGGCCTGTCGCCGGCGGTCTCGATCGATCAGAAGACGACATCGCGCAACCCTCGCTCCACCGTGGGCACGGTCACCGAGATCTACGATTACCTGCGCCTCCTCTACGCTCGCGTGGGTGTCCCGCACTGCCCGACGTGCGGCCGCGTCATCGAGCGGCAGACCCCCCAGCAGATAGTCGACCGCATCCTGGAGTTGCCGGAGGGCACGAAGTTCCAGGTGCTCGCTCCGGTCGTGAAGGGCCGCAAGGGCGAGTACGGCAAGCTTCTCGAGGACCTCAAGAAGGAGGGGTTCACCCGCGTGCGCGTGGACCGCGAGGTCAAGGGGCTCGACGAGGAGATCGTTCTCGATAAGAAGTACAAGCACGACATCGAGGTGGTGGTCGACCGCCTGGTCATGAAGGACGGCATCATCGGCCGCCTGACCGATTCGGTGGAGATGTCGCTGCGTCTGGCCGGGGGGACGCTCATCGTCGCTCCTGAGGGCGCCGACGAGCTCTCGTTCTCCCAGGCGTACGCCTGCCCGGTACACGGCGTCAGTCTCGAGGAGCCGCAGCCGCGGGACTTCTCATTCAACGGCCCCTACGGAGCCTGCCCGGACTGCATGGGCCTCGGCTCGCGCCTCGAGCCGGATCCCGACCTCATCGTCCCGGATGGCGCACTGTCACTCGGCGAAGGTGCCCTGAAGCCGTTCTCGGGAGGTATGAACTACTACCCGCAGCTCATCGCGGCGGTCGCGACGCACTTCAACGTGTCCGAGGACACCTCGTGGAACGACCTGCCGAAGAAGGTCCGGGACGCCCTGCTCCACGGCCTGGGCGACGAGCGTATCCGCATCGACTACCACACGCGTGACGGTCGTGAGACCCACTGGTTCTCGAAGTGGGAGGGCGCGGTCAATGCCGTCTCGCGCCGGTATACCGAGACCGAGTCCGAGGGAAGCAAGGAGAAGCTCGAGGAGTACATGTCGGTCATCCCGTGCGCCACGTGCCACGGCGCCCGCCTCAAGCCTGAGATACTCGCGGTCACGTTCGGCGGTAAGAACATCCACCAGGTGACCACCCTCTCAGCGAAGGACTCACTCGAGTTCTTCGAGGCGGTCACCCTTTCCGAGCGCGACGAGCAGATCGGGCGTCGCGTCATCAAGGAGATCCTCGAGCGCCTGCGCTTCCTCGTGGACGTGGGGCTCGACTACCTGACGCTCGAGCGCGGAACGGCCACGCTCTCCGGCGGCGAGGCCCAGCGCATCCGGCTCGCCACCCAGATCGGCAGCGGGCTCATGGGCGTGCTCTACATCCTCGACGAGCCGTCGATCGGCCTGCACCAGCGCGACAACGCGCGCCTCATCGCGACGATGGAGCGTCTGCGCGACCTCGGCAACACCGTCATCGTCGTCGAGCACGATGAGGAGACGATCCGTGCCGCGGACTTCGTGGTGGACATGGGGCCGGGCGCCGGCGAGCACGGGGGCGAGATCGTGTGCCTCGGCACCACCGAGGACCTGCTGGCATGTCCCGAGTCACTCACGGGCGCCTACCTGTCGGGTGCTCGCCAGATCCCCGTCCCGTCGACGCGGCGCTCCGCCGAGCGGGGTGCGGTGCGGATCGAAGGCGCGGCCGAGCACAACCTCAAGGGGATCGACGTCGAGATCCCGATCGGGAACCTCGTGGTCGTCACCGGCGTGTCGGGTTCCGGCAAGTCGTCGCTCGTGGCCGACACACTCGCGCCCGCGCTGACGAACTCGGTGTACCGGACGCGCAAGCGCACCGGCCGGTACGGGCGCATCGAGGGCCTGAAGGAGATCGACAAGGCGATCATCATCGACCAGTCGCCGATCGGGCGGACGCCGCGGTCCAACCCCGCCACGTACGTGGGTGTGTGGGACGACGTGCGCTCGCTGTTCTCCTCCACCCAGGACGCGAGGACGCGCGGCTACTCGCCGGGCCGCTTCTCCTTCAATGTGGCCGGCGGCCGTTGCGAAGCATGCAAGGGCGACGGCCAGATCAAGATCGAGATGCACTTCCTGCCCGATGTGTACGTGCCGTGCGAGGTCTGCAAGGGCAAGCGCTACAACCGCGAGACGCTCCAGGTCACGTACAAGGGCAAGACCGTTGCGGACATCCTCGCCATGTCGGTGGAGGAGGGCGTCCACTTCTTCGAGAACATCCCGCCGATCAAGCGGAAACTGCAGACCCTGTACGACGTGGGCCTGGGCTACATCAAGCTCGGCCAGCCAGCCACGACGCTGTCCGGCGGCGAAGCGCAGCGCGTGAAGCTCTCCAGCGAACTGCAGCGCCGAAGCACGGGTCGTACCTTCTACATCCTCGACGAGCCCACCACCGGGCTGCACTTCGACGACGTGCGCCAGCTGCTCATCGTGCTGCAGCGCCTCGTTGACGCCGGCAACACCGTGCTCGTGATCGAGCACAACCTCGACGTCATCAAGAGCGCCGACCGCATCATCGACCTGGGCCCCGAAGGCGGGGACCGCGGCGGCCAGGTGATCGCGACCGGTACGCCGGAGGAGATCGCCGCGCACCCCACCTCGCACACCGGCCGGTTCCTGAAGCCGGTCCTCGAGGGCAGGGGAGCGACCGTTGCGCCGGAACTCGGCGGCAAGGTGGCCGCGAAGAAGGGGGCCGCGTCCAGCGGACTCGCTGCGCTCGCCGCTGACGCGCCCAAACGAACGCGGAAGAAGAAGTAGTCTTTCTCCATATGAGCATCCGATACGGCAGCGACCACATCCGCGAGCAGCTCGACAACGTGCCCGACTCTCCCGGCGTCTACCTGTGGAAGGACGCCGGCGGGACGGTGCTCTACGTCGGCAAGGCGAAGTCGCTGCGCAAGCGGATGAAGCAGTACGCGCAGGGGCACGACGACCGCGCGATGGTCCCGGAGATGATGTCGCGCGTCGCCACGTTCGACTACGTGGTGACCGCCAACGAGGTCGAGTCGCTGATCCTCGAGAACAACCTCATCAAGGAGCACCATCCGCGCTACAACGTGGACTACCGCGACGACAAGACCTACCCCTACATCGCACTCACGACCGCGGACCCGTTCCCCGGGATCAAGTACACGCGCGAGAAGCACCGGACCGGGACGACGTACTTCGGGCCGTACACCGACGCACGGGCGGCGCGCGCGACGATCGAGGTCGTGCGGCGCGTTTACCCGATCTGTCGCACCGACTGCGTGGAGTGGAAGCGCGTAACCGCACATGGCGGCGCGCCCACCGGCAAGCCGTGCTTCGACTACCACATCGGCCGCGGGCCGGGGCCGTGCGTGGGCGCCATCACGCGCGAGGAGTATGCGAAGACAGTCGCGCATGTCGAGGCGTTCCTCGACGGCAAGCAGGCTTCAGTGGAGCGGGATCTGGAACGCCAGATGCGCGAGGCCGCCGCCGAGCTCGACTACGAGGCCGCGACCCGCTACCGGAACCGCCTCGACGCGGTGCGCTCGATCCTCGAGAAGCAGACGATCGTGAGCGCCAGCGGGCTCGACGCGGACGCGATCGGCATGTGCCGTGAAGAGACGATAGCCGCCACACACGTGGTGCACATCCGCGAAGGCCGCGTCATGGGGGCGAGCGAGTTCGTGCTCGACCAAGGGCTCGACGTCTCCGATGCGGAACTCGTGGAGGCGTTCCTTCTGCGCTACTACAACGACGCGTCGCACGTGCCCAAGCAGGTGCTCGTCTCGTGCCTGCCGCTGGAGCCAGAACCGCTCGAGGAGCTGCTCACCCAGCGACGCGGCCGCAAGGTGACGATCGAGCGCCCCGAGCGAGGAGAGCGCCGCCGCCTGCTCGAGATGGCGACGACCAACGCCCGCCACGCGCTCGCGCGCTACAAGTTCCGCACCCGCTACGACGAGGATCGCGTCAACCAGGCGCTGCTCGAGCTTGAGAACGCGCTGGGCCTCAGCGTCCCGCCGCTGCGCATCGAGTGCTACGACATCTCCACGCTGCACGGCCGGTTCTCGGTCGGGTCCATGATCGTGTTCGAGGCCGGCAGGCCCGATCCCTC
>JAHEXP010000074.1:1613-6094 GCA_023252055.1 Coriobacteriia bacterium | reverse complement strand
CGCGCGGCGACTTCAGGTGGTCGACGTCCCACTGCAGACTGCGCTTGCGGCCCAGGTAGGCGAGATCCGGGCCGGTGCGCTCGGAGCCGAGGATCATGGGGTTGTCGAAGACGTAGTCGCCACCGTTGGAGACGGGCCCCATCGCGTTGTCGACGTCACGGACGTACTGCGTGTGGCAGTAGTTGCAGCCGTTGGAGAGGAAGAGCGTGCGGCCCCGCGACTGCTCGGGGGTCCGGACCTCGGCGACGGTGGTCTGAGCCGGGTTGTTCACCGCTGCCGGGCCGAACACCACCACCGCGACAACGGCGAAGAACACGAGCAGCCCGCCGATCAGGATGATCTTGAACGTCATCTTCATGGCGGATCACCCTTCCATCATGGCGGGAGAGGGTGCGGGAAGCGGCCCGGATCCGCTCACGCCGGACTTGGCCATCGGTGCGCCGGTCCCGGGAGTCACAGGCGGTCGCTTCACGACCACGGTCGCCACCACGTTGTAGGCGAACATCACGAAGCTCACTACGAGCAGCGAGCCACCCATGATGCGCAGCGCCATGAACGGCCGCAGGCCGGGCAAGACGGCCCAGACCGGCAGGCCGAGGTGCACCCATGAGGAGCCCTGCTCCAGGCCCGCGAGCACGAACCCGGTGAAGAAGACGACGAACCCGATCACGTAGAACGCGTACTGCGCCTTCGCCAAGCGGGTGCTGTAGAGCTCGCACTCGTAGATGCGCGGCAGCGCGTAATAGAGGCCTCCCACGAGCGTGGAAGCCGCAAAGAAGAGCAGGGCCAGGTGCGCGTGACCCGGCACGTACTGCGTGAAGTGCGTGAGTTCGTTCACACCGCGCAGCGCCTGGTTCGAACCCTGGTACGAGACGAGGATGTAGGAGGCCCAGCCGGTGAGCACGTAGATGAGCGGGACGCTCGATCTCAGCCGCCCCCAGTTCCCTCGCATCGTCAGCAGGATGTTGAACATGAACGCCAGGACAGGGATCACCATCGCGAAGCTCTCGGCCACCGCGATCGTCTTGAGCCAGTAGGGGACCGGCGCCCACAGCAGGTGATGCGCGCCGACGCCGGTGTAGAAGAACGCGATGCCCCAGAACGCTATGAGCGACAGGAAATGGCTGTAGAGCGGCGTGGCGGTCTCGCGCGGGACGATGTAGTAGATGACCGCGAGCAGCCCCGTAGTGAACCACAGGCCCAATACGTTGTGGCCGTAGAACCAGTTGAAGATCGTGTCGTTGATGCCGGTGAGAGCGCCGGTGGGTGGGTTCCACATGACGTTGCCGATGAAGTACAGCATCGGGAACCACACGAGCGTGCCGATGATGTACCACAGGCTCACATAGAGTTTCGGCTCGACCCGGTGGTGGATCGTCATGTAGATGTTCACCATGTTGAGCACCAACACGACCATCACCGCGATATCGATGGGCCAGATCAGCTCAGCGTATTCACGGCTCTGGGTGTAGGCCATCAGGATGCCGACGATCCCGCCGGCGAGCGCGAGGTTCCACAGCAGGGCGCAGAAGTTGCCGAGCGGCTCGCTCCAGATCTTGCGGCCCGTGAGCTTGGGCACGATGTAGAGCCACATGCCCATCATGGCGCCGGACAGCCAGGCGAACATGACGGTGTTCACGTGCGCCTGTCTCAGTCGGCTGAACACCAGCCACGAGATGCCCTTGGTCACGTCCGGGAAGACGAACTCGATAGCCAGGATGAGTCCCATGAGGACTCCGATGACGAGCCACATCGCCGCGGACAACATGAAGTTCGCCGCCGCGCTGTTGTCCCGCTTCCAGTTCAGCACTGGACCACCCCCGTCGCGTGCCTAATGCGCCGGCGCCCCCTGCGTGCGCGTCGCGCGTTCGGCTCATCCATACCCAATGAGGGCAGGGGAAAGCGCGGATCGGCTGGTGTTTTCGTGAGGGCTCAGGTGGTGCCCGGGGTGGGATTCGAACCCACACGTGGTTTCCCACAAGGGTTTTTGAGACCCCCGCGTCTGCCGTTCCGCCACCCGGGCGCTCGTGGCGGGCACATCGAAGGCGTGCCCCGCCGAGCTTGGGCGATTATAGGCGATACGCGCGCGGGTGGGAGAGGGAACCGCAGTGGACGCGCGGAGCGACCCGGACGGTTCGACGCGCGCACAGCGACGCGATCAGGCGAGCGCTTCTCCCAGGATGCCCGGCTCGGCCGGTGCGGGGCCCGCAGCGGTGACCTCCGGCTTCGCCGCCACGAACGCCTCGACGACCGCGGCGTCGTAGTGCGTGCCCGCGCTCGCGCGCAGAACCTCGACCGCCTCGTCCTCTGAAACGCGCGGACGGTGCGGACGGTCGGAGATGAGGGCGACGAAGGCGTCGCACACGGTAAGGATGCGGCTCGATAGCGGGATGGCGTCGCCCGCCAGGCCCTTCGGATACCCGGTGCCGTCGACGCGCTCGTGGTGCGACGCGATGGCCGCCTGGACGCGCGGGCCGAAATTGGCGACGCCTGTGAGTTCCGCGCCGTGCTCCGGGTGGCCGCGCAAGACCGCCATCTCCTCGGGTTCGAGGCGGCGCGGAGAAGCCAGGATGGCCTCGGGCACGGTGAGCATGCCCACGTCGTGCAGCAGGCCGGCGGTACGGACATCGTCGATCTCATCCTCGGGAAGGCCGAGGACGCGCGCTGTGGCGGCGGCATAGTTGGCGACGCGCTCGGAGTGCGCGCCGTACTCCGGCAGCCGCTGCTCCACGAGGCCCATCATCATCTTCAGCGTGCCGTCGAGCTGGTCGCGCACTTCGCCCAGCAGCGCGCTGTTCTCCATGGACAGCTCCACGATCCGCGCTACAAGGCTCAGCCCGTCCAGGTCATCGGCGGTGAAAGCAGCGCCGCGTCTCCACAGCACGACGACGTCCTTGACGCGACCGCGGATGCGCAGCGGGATCGTGAGAGCACTCGCGCCCTCAGCGGCGATCTCGTCAGCGACCGCGCGGCCCGCGCGCACGGTTTCCGCGGCGACCCGGAGCACTCCCGCCTGCACCTCTGCGCGCTCCACGCCTTTGGCCGTGGCCATCGTCAGGTCGTCTCCGACGAGCGCGGCCGCCTCGGCGCTGTAGCGCTCGAGCGACTCCTCCAGAACGGCGCGCAGGCCCTCACCCTCGGGGAGCGTGGCCATGAGAGCCGCGGTGTGTCGCGCGAACGAGAGCCGGTCCCGTGCCGCGACCTCGCTGGCGAACGCGACGCCGTAAGCGACCTCGCAGTCACGCGCCGCGCGCGACGCACGCAGATGGCGGACGCCCGCGAAGACCGAGGCGGCGACGAGGCATGCCGCTGTGCCCTCGACTGCGTACGGCTGGACGCTCGCGTAGCCGCCGAGTCCGGCGACGGCGAGGCCGGTGACCGCCAGCGTCGACGCGCCGACGGCGATCCATGCCGCGATGTCCGGGCCGCCGTGCGTCTCGCTCGGGATCCGTTCGGAGTCCATGCTCGTCCCCTCGATGTCTTCGTGCCTGCGCTCCTCTCGCACGATACGACGAACGGGCTGCGCGCGCGACCGCGCGGCGGCGCGGGTGCGGCTCGATCGAGCGGGCCCGCCAGCGCGATGCGGCGGAGTACGGGGGTCCCTGCGCTAGAATCGGATGCATGGACACCCTTGCGAACCTCACGCATGAACTGCCCGAACGAGCCCGCGCGCACCTGGCGAACGTGGCGACGAACCTGCAGCTCGTGGCCGACCTCGGGTACGCCGACGTCGCGCTCGCTGTCGTGGGTCCGGACGGGGAGGCGATCGTGGCCGCGGACGCCCGTCCGATGACCGCGGTCGCAGCGGTCGCGGGCACCCGCGTGGGCAAGCCGCTTCCCGCCGAAGAGGAGGAAGCGCTGCGTGCGCTGCGCGAGGGTGTGACGGTGGTGGGGCAGCGGCGCCGGACCACGCGCGGCATCCAATACACGACGTCGGCCCACCCCGTGGGAACGCCGGCGGTGGGCGTGCTCGTCCGGGACGTGACGTCAGCGGTGGCCGAGTCGCCGGGCACGATGGAGCGACAGTTCATGACGCTCGCCGACGACCTGCTGACGGTGATGAGCCGGCGTCCTCTGTTATCGACCGATAACGATCAGCCGTTCGCCACGACCCGCATCGCCGGCGACGGCGTGATGCGGGTGGACGAGGCCGGGCACATCGCCTACGCCAGCCCGAACGCGGTCAACATCATGCGGCTCGCAGGCGTCGAGGGGACGCTCACCGGCACGGAGGCCGCGTCCCTGCCCGGCGGAGCCACGGCGGTGGCTCCTGTGCTGCGCTCCACGGGGGCGTTGCAGACCGAGGTCGCCGCGGGCGGGCGCGTGCTGCTCTACCGCGTGATCGCGCTGGAGCCGGGAGCGGCGCTGCTCGTGGAAGACATCACCGACGCGCGCCGGCGCGACGTCGAACTCAAGGTGAAGGAAGCCACGATCCGCGAGGTCCACCACCGCGTGAAGAACAACTTGCAGACGATCTCATC
>JAHEXP010000074.1:0-1513 GCA_023252055.1 Coriobacteriia bacterium | reverse complement strand
GGCACCACCGTCGCCGTCACCGTCCCGATCGAGGAGTAGCGCGGAAGACATGCGGGTACTCATCGCCGAAGACGAAGCGCTCATCCGCATGGACATGCGGGAGATGCTCGTCGAAGAGGGTCACGACGTTGTGGGCGAGGCCCGCGACGGCGCCGAGGCGATCGAACTCGCGCGCGAGCTGCGGCCGGAGGTCGTCTTCATGGACGTGAAGATGCCGGGACTCGACGGCATCGCCGCCGCCTCCATCATCAGCGCCGAGAAGATCGCGCCCGTGGTGATGGTCACCGCGTTCAGTCAGGCCCGCTACATCGAAGAAGCGTCCACGGCCGGCGCCATGGGGTACTTGGTCAAGCCGTTCTCCAAGAAGGACATCCTGCCTGCAATGGCGGTCGCGGCGGCCCGGTTCGCCGAGGCCCGCGCACTCGAGGACGAGGTCGCGGACCTGGAGGAACGGCTCGAGACCCGCAAGGTCGTCGAGCGGGCAAAGGGTTTGCTGATGTCACAGGGGATGAGCGAGCCCGAGGCGTTCCGCCGCCTGCAGAAGGCCGCGATGGATCGCCGCAAGTCGCTGCGCGAGGTCGCCGACGCCGTCGTACTCGCTGCGGACACGCTCCAGTAGTCCGCCCCGCATCCGCGCAACATAGCCGCGCCTTCACGGGTCGGCGCTCCTCCGCTGTGGAAGGACCTCCATGCTGGACCGCCTCGACCGCATCTCCGACCGCACCGCCTACCTGCTCGCAGCGCTCGGCCTCGCTATCTCGCTGCTGGCCGCCTACCTGGCGCCGCAGGATGTCGAGCTCGGCGCGTGGGTCCGGCTCGTGATCTGGCACGGCATGCTCAAGTGGGCGTGCATCGTCGGGATCTTCGGGATGGGCGCCATCGCCGTTGCCTATCTGGTCACAGGACGCGACCGGCTCTACGAGTGGGCGCGCGCCCTGCAGGTTGCACTGCTGCCGCTGTGGGTCCTTGCGGTCTTCATCGGCGCGATGGCGGCTCGGCTCGTCTGGAACTCGTGGAACCTCACGGAGCGCCGGATGGTCATGAGCGTCTCGTACACGATCGTGGCCGCGGTGGCGCTCATGCTCGCGCTGTTCTGGCAGAAGCGGCGCGTGGGAGCGATCGGGCAGGTCGTGACCGCACTCGCGATGGGCGTGGGGCTCGCGTGGATCGAGCTCGGACCGGCGGGGGAGGACGTGCACCCCTCATCGGCGGTGCTGTCGTCGCCGGACGTGGCGTTCAAGGTGTACGCGCTGCTGATGATGGCCGGGTGCCTGCTGGTGGTGCTCGCACTCAGCGTGCCGGTGCGCCGGTGGCTGCAGCACGCGGAGGCCGCCGAGTAGCCCTTGTGCGATCGCTGTCCCGTTGAGTCGGCGGCGCATGACAGGTATATTCTGGCGCAGCGGTGCAGGGGGCATCGCGCGAATCCCGGGGGGATGATCATGACGGTGAGTCCTGCTGCGCGTCGCTTTGTCAGGCTGGCGCTTGTTCTGATGCTCGCGCTGGGTGCGCTGCC
>JAHEXP010000073.1 GCA_023252055.1 Coriobacteriia bacterium | reverse complement strand
ACGTACCGCTCGTTCATGAGCGCAGCGACGTCCGGGTCTCGGAACGACTCCCGTTGCATCACGTGGCACCAGTGGCAGGCGGAGTACCCGCATGAGAGCAGTACGGGAACGTCGCGCTCCCGCGCGGAGGCGAACGCCTCCTCGCCCCACGGGAACCAATCGACTGGATCGCTCGCATGGCCCCGCAGGTACGGGCTGAGCGAGCCCTGAAAGTGGTTCGTCACGGCGGGCTCCTTCCATCGCTCCGCAGAGTCGGTCCTCGCATGAGGATAGCCCCTCGGCCGTCAGCGGGTATGTATCGAGAGCACCATCCGACATGGGAAGGGATCCACCATGCGTGATCTCCGAAAGATCCTCGTCATAGCCCTGATAGCGGCTGCGCTCACGCTCCTTGCGGGCTGCAGCGGCGGCTCGACCCCCGCGCCGTCGGGCGGGACCGGTTCCCCCGGCAGCGGCTCCAGCGGCGGCACGCCGTCCTCGTCGGTCGCCGTCTCGATGCAGAACTTCGCCTTCAGCCCCTCCGACATCACCGTGGCGGTGGGCGGGACGGTCACCTTCACGAACAACGACTCGACAGCCCACGACGTTGCGGGCGGTTCCTGGGACAGCGGTTCGTTGGCTCCCGGAGCCACGTTCTCGCAGACGTTCACCGCGGCGGGCACCGTTCCGATCCGCTGCACCATCCATCCCTCGATGACCGGGACGATCACGGTCAAGTAGTGCCCCGGCGCCCAACGCGGCGCCTCGAGGACGACTACAATGGCAGCGGCGTCACACCGCGTGCGGCTGCGGGGTTCGCGCACCGCGAGGTACGTGACGCCGCTGCCGTCCGCTTCTCTGGCGGCGGGAGAAGACAGTGGGCGCGGCTGTGGTCTGCGTCCCCGGGGGAGAGGCGATCTCGAGATGGAGTTCTTCGCTAGCTGTGTCGGCCTGTTCGTGGTCCTCGCGATCGTCGCTCTGATCTCCGGGCTGCGCGTCGCCAACGAGTACGAGCGCGCGGTCGTCTTCCGGCTCGGACGTCTGAAGGGGCTGCGCGGTCCCGGGCTCTACTGGCTCATCCCGTTCGGTTTCGAGACGCAGCGCAAAGTCGACCTGCGCACGATGACCGTCGACATGGAGAGCCAGGAGTCGATCACGAAGGACTCCGTCACGGTCAAGGTCAACGCCGTGGTGTGGCTCAAGATCGTCGACCCGGTGAAGTCGGTCGTCTCCGTCGCCAACTACTACGCTGCCTCGTATCAAGTGGCGCTGACCTCCCTGCGCAACATCATCGGGCAGCACGTGCTCGACGAGGTGCTCAAGGAGCGCGACAAGATCAACGAGTCGCTGCAAGCGGTCGTCGATCAGGCCACCGAGCCTTGGGGCGTCAAGGTCGAGATGGTCGAGATGAAGGATGTCGAGATCCCGATCAGCATGCAGCGGGCGATGGCGCAGGAAGCGCAGGCGATGCGCGAGAAGCGTGCCCGCATCATCAAGGCCGAGGCGGAGCTCGAGTCGTCCTCCAAGCTCGCTGACGCGGCCAAGATCATCACAGAGAACCCTCTCGGGCTCGAGTTGCGCCGCATGCAGATGATCACCGAGGTCGGCGCGGAGCAGAACACGACCACGATCATCATGATGCCGTCGGAGTTCGTCACGATGGCCGAGAGCCTAGCCAAGTCGTTCCGGGCGGGATCGAACGGGTAGCCGCAGGGAAGAGGGCACGACGCCCATGCTGTACCTCGTCGACGGCTACAACGTGACGCGTGCCGACGACGCAACGCGCAGGCTTCTGCCCGACGACATGCGGCTCGCGCTCATGCGACGGCTGGCGTCGCGGGGACGCGGTCTGCTCGGACAGGGCCGGATCGTCGTCGTATGGGACAAAGGGTTCAACGCCGGCGACGAGTCGGTGACCGGCGTCGAGGCGGTCTTCTCGCTGGGCGAGATCGCCGACGATGTGATCGTGCGGATGGCCGAGCGCGAGTCGGGCCCCGTGACGATCGTGACGGCCGACCGCGAGCTGAAGTCGCGGGTGCGGGAGCGAAAGGGCCGCAGCACGGTCATGCTCCCGGTCTCGACGTTGTTCGAAGACGCGGAACAGACGCACGCCAAGCGCCGGCGGCCCGCGAACGCGGCATACGGCGGCCTGCCCAAAGGGCACGCGGAGATCACGAAAGAGCTCGAAGGTCGCTGGCTCGAAAAGGAAGGACCGTCCTAAGTGCCCGGATCAGGAGTCATCGCCAACGTCATCGCCGTCCTCGTCGGCACCGCCGCGGGGCTGACCTTCGGCCGCTTCATCAGCGACCGCTTCCGTCAGATAGCGTTCTACGCGCTCGGCCTCTCAACGTTCTCCATCGGCGCGACGATGGTCATCGGCGGCCTCATCAAGGCCGACGCCGCCGGCTCCAAGTACGCCGTGCTCGTGCTGGTCGTCTCTCTCGTGATCGGCGGCCTCGCGGGAGAGGCCGCGGGCGTCGAGGCGGGGCTCGAGCGGTTCGGGCATTGGCTACGCGGCGTCGCCCTTCGGGTCCCTGTCTTCAGGGCCGCCGCGGGGGAGGGCGAGCACCAGATGGTCGAAGGGTTCGTCGTCGCGTCGCTGCTGTACTGCGTGGGGACGATGACGATCCTCGGCTCGCTGCAGGACGGCATGGGCGCGCCCAACCTCCTGTATCTCAAGGCCCTGCTCGACGGCATCGCCTCGATCGCGTTGGCCAGCGCCCTCGGCATCGGCGTCGGCTTCTCCGTGGTGCCGATCCTCATCGTGCAGGGCGGCATCGCACTCGGGGCTCACGCCCTGCAGCCGTTCCTGACCACCGGCGTGATCTCGTCGATGTCCATGGTGGGCGGCACGCTCATCCTCGCCATCGGCATCGACCTGATGGGCATCAAGCGGCTACCGGTGGGCAACCTCATGCCTGCAGTGATCGTCGCGGGGGTGCTCGGCGCGTTCTTCATGTAGCTCCGACTGCGTTTCATCTCCAGCGCGGCGCCGCCGGTGTCGCGACTCACGGAAAGGGCCGCAGCATGCGATTCCCGACCATACCTGCGCGCGATCTCGAGCAGACCGCCTACACGCTGCCCGATGACCTGCCGGGTCGGTGGCGGATCGTGCTCATGCCGTTCAAGCGGTGGCAGCAGATCGTCGTCGGCGCCTGGATCGACGCACTCGAGCCGCTCACGAGCACCCATCCCGAAATCACCGTGTGGGAGGTGCCCACCCTGTCCAGCGCCTGGGCGCCGGCGCGTGGCTACATCGACGGCGGCATGCGCGCCGGGATCCCCGACATCGACGTGCGGCGTCACACGCTCACCGCTTACACGACTCTGAGCCGCATCTCCAAGGAGCTCGACGTCCCGTCTTTCGAGCAGGTTCAGGTGTTCCTACTCGACGCGCACGGCGAGATCGCGTGGCGTGGGTCGGGCGACCCCGACCCCGCGCAGGCGCTCGCGCTCGCGGACGTGTTGTCCGCGGCGGAAGCGAGCGCCTGAGGGGCTCCACCGGTCCATGGGAACGGCTCCACGGCCCCACGCAGGGCCTACGCCTCCTGGCGCCAGCCCGGGACCGTGAACGCCGACGGGCAGATGTCCGACAGCACGCATGCCCCGCAGATCGGCCGCTTCGCCGTGCACACCGCGCGCCCATGGTCGATGAACCGGTAGTTCACGTGGAACCAGTCGTCGTGTGGCAGCAGTGACGTCAGGTCGCGCTCGACCTTGTCCGGATCCTTCTGGTCGGTGAGCCCGAGCCGGTGCGAGATGCGGAACACGTGGGTGTCGACCGCGATGCCTTCGACCTTGCCGTACGCGTTGGCGATGACGATGTTCGCGGTCTTGCGTGCCACGCCGGGGAGGCGCATCAGATCCTCCATCGTGTCCGGGACCCTTCCGCCGAACTCGGTGATGACCATGCGCGCCGTCCCCATGATCAGCTTGGTCTTGTTGTGGTAGAAGCCGGTGGGCTTCACGATCGACTCCACCTCAAGCACGTCCGCTCCCGCCAGATCCTCGGGGCAGGGGAAGCGCGCGAACAGAACCGGCGTGACCTTGTTCACGCCCACGTCTGTGGTCTGCGCGGAGAGGATGACAGCCACGAGCAGGTGCCACGGATCGTCGTAGTCGAGTGCGATGTGGGCCATGGGGTAGAGCTTCCCGAGCCGCTTCATCGCCTCGCAGGCCCGCTCCCGCCTCACTTCTTCCGGTGCCACGTCCGTCTCCGCTCCGCCGCGTTCTCGGGTACATGCTGCGTGACGAGGATACCCGCGCGGCAGGGAGCAGCCGCACGCGAGCCGAGAGGGAGGCCACAGCCGCCATGCACGCGCCGGAGAAGATCGAGCCCAAGGGGTTGTCGGACTACCTTGCCGTCATGTCGCGCGGCGTGTTCGAGCCGGGGCTGAACTGGCAGGTCGTCGACTCGAAATGGCCTGGGATCACCGAGGCGTTCGAGGGCTTCGACGCATACCGCGTAGCCGGCTACACGCCGGGGGACGAAGAGCGGCTCATGGCTGATGCCCGCATCATCCGCAACCGCAAGAAGATCGAAGCGGTCATCCACAACGCGGGTGAGATGCTCGCGCTGGACGAGCTGCCGGGCGGGTTCACGGGGTATCTGCGGTCGAAGGGCTCGTACCAGGAGCTCGTCAAAGATATCCGCTCACGCTTCCACTTCATCGGCGAGAGCGGCGCGTACCACTTCCTGTACACCGTGGGGGAGCCGGTGCCGCCATGGGACGACTGGATGGCGGCACACCCGGACTTCCGCGCGCCGCGGCACTGAGCGCGCCGGGCCGAACGCCGCGTGCCTCGCGTCTCCTGCGCCGCGTCTGCGCCCCGCGCAGAGCGTAACAACCCACCCCGTTAAAGACCCGTGCGCACGTTCACCCTCGTGTTGACAGCGTAACAATGTGTTGTTATGCTGCGAACGACACAAGGAGGTGCGACGCATGGAACCCGATCTGATCTCCAAGAAGGACCTGCTGCTCACCTGCGGCATCAGCTACGGACAGCTGTACCGCTGGAAGCGCAAGGGGCTTATCCCCGAGGATTGGTTCGTCCGCAAGTCCACGTTCACCGGCCAGGAGACGTTCTTCCCGCGCGAGAAGATGCTCGCCCGCGTCGAGCGGATCCTGTCCATGAAGGACGAGGACCTCTCGCTCGACGACATCGCCGAGGCGGTCTCGCCGTCCCCGCTCCCCGACACGTTCGCCCGCGACGACATGGCCGAGCGCGATGTCGTCTCCGCCGCCGCACTCGACCTGTTCGCCGAGTTGCATCCCGGGGTCAGCGAGCTGAGGTTCGCCGAACTCACCGCCGTGTCCGTGGCCGACTCTCTCCTGCGCAGCGGCGACGCGGGGCGCGACGAAGCGCTCGCGGCGATCGCGACGCTCGAGGCCGGTTGGACCACGTGCGAGAAGACGAGCTGCGACCTCGTACTGCTGCGCAGGATGGGCGTTTCGACCGTGGTGCTCATCTCGAGCGGCTCGGACCTGCTCGTGGCCGACGGTGTGCGCGTCGCCGCCCGCATCACGCTGCCGACGCAGATCGAGCAGCTCAAGACCCGACTGAAGTCATAGAGGGAAGGACCGTGAGCACGATGAACGAGAGCACAACACGGCAGGACCGCAAGATCGCGGGCGCTGGAGACGTGGGCGGTGGTGTGTACGGCGATGTGAGCATCGCCGGCGCCGGCAACATCTTGGGAGACATCGACGTCGATGCGTTCCGTGTGGCCGGAACGTCCGACGTGCAGGGCGCGGTCAAAGCCCGCGTCGTGACGGTCAACGGCACCGCCACCTTCAACGCGGACGTGCAGGCCAACGAGTTCACCGTCAACGGCACCTCTGAACTCCGTGCCGGAGCGGGCGTCGGCGTCCTCAAGGTCAACGGAGCGTGCACGATCGCCGGTTCAGTCAATGCGCAGCGCATCGAGATCCGGGGCACGACGCGGATCGGCGGGGACGTCCAGAGCGAGTTGTTCGACTCAAGCGGCGTCTTTTCCGTCGGTGGCCTGCTCAACGCCGGCACCGTGAAGATCCGCCTCTACGGCGGATGCGATGCGCGCGACATCGGCGGCGAACGGATCGACGTGGCGCTCGGCAAGACATGGGCGTTCATCCCGTTCTTCGGCGAG
>JAHEXP010000072.1 GCA_023252055.1 Coriobacteriia bacterium | reverse complement strand
GCAGAGATGGCGCGCGTACACGGACGTCGCGCCAGCCTTCGAGCGCCTGCGCGCCGGCGGCACGACGGTGGGCATCATCTCGAACTGGGACTCGCGGCTAGCTTCGATCCTCGACGGACTTGGCCTGGGCGCTCTCATCGACACCGTGGTGTGCTCCGCGGCCGACGGTCTTCACAAGCCGGATCCGCGCATCTTCGAACTCGCGTGCGCCAGAGTCGGGGTGCCGGCCTCCCGGTGCGTGCACGTCGGCGACCACATGTACGCGGACGTGGTCGGCGCTCGTGCCGCAGGGCTGACCCCCGTCCTCATCGACCGGTTCGGTGTGAGCACCGTGGGCGCCGGTGACCCGGTGGTCCGGATCGCGACGCTCGACGACCTGGAGGGGGCGCTCGGGTGAAGGCGCGCAACTGGATCGCTGTGGTCTTCGGGCTTGTCGCCTGCCTGGGCGTCGCGTTCGGCGCGTACACGCTCGCGACCTACTCCTGGAATCAGGTCGTGGACTACCGGGGGCCCTACGCCAAGCAGGCCCTGCCGGCAGGGGAGGACCCGCTGCGCACCGGCGCTTCCGACCCGGCAGCGACGGCCTCACCCGGACGCGTCGTGCTGGTGATCGTCGACGGTCTGCGGGTCGACACCTCCCGGACGATGCCCACGATCCAGAACCTTCGCGCCCACGGCTTCGACGCGGTGCTCCGCACGTCGCAGCCGTCCCTCTCGTTCCCGAACTGGACCACGATCCTGTCCGGCGCTCCGCAGCGTATCAGCGGCGTGACGACGAACTGGTTCACGGGCCGCGTGCCGGTCGAGACGCTGGTGGATGTCGCGTTGGCGGCGAGCCGCACGGTCGCGGTTTCGGCCCCCACCGACTTCGAGCAGTTGTTCGGCGTGAAGCGGACCGGGCATGTCTTCCTGCGCGACTGGGTGGAGGACAGCTACATGTCGGCGGGCATCGTCGACCATGCGATCGCTCTCGCCAAGGAATCGAGCGCCTCGCTCGTCATCGTGCACCTCCCCGACGTCGACGAGGCGGGCCACGCTCACGGCGGCGGGTCGCAGGTCTACCGCGACACCGCGCAGAAGGTCGACGCCGATCTGGGTCGTCTGGTGGCCGCTCTACAGGGGCCGGACACCACCTTCGTCGTGACCGCCGACCACGGCCACATCGACACCGGCGGACACGGCGGTCCTGAGGACATCGTGACCCAGGTCCCGGCGGTCTTCGCCGGCCCGCAGGTCCGCCCGGGTACCGGTTCGGGTGCGCAGGACCAGGTGGGTCCCACCGTGGCCCTCCTCGCGTACCTGCCCGCGCCTCGTAACGCCACGGGGGAGCCGCTCGACGTCACGATCACGCCGCGATCGGCGGACCGCTTCACCGCGCAGCAGGTTGCGGCCTATGGCGCCTATACCGTGGCGGTCGCCGGGCCACCGAAGACGCCGAACACGAAGCTTCTCACCGCCTCCGGCGCGCGGGCGGAGTTCGATGCCGCAACCGCCGCACGGCTCGCGAGCGAGCGGACCGGCCGGATCCCCCAGGGGCTCGGCCTGCTCGCTCTCGCTGCGTTGGCGATCTGTGCGGTCGGGCTCCTCTCCTGGCGGGCGCTCGCGGCCGCCGGCGCGGGGACCGCCGCCTACTACATCGTCTACGAAGGCCTGTTCTTCCTCGTGCACGGCTACCGGTGGTCGTTGTCCTCGTTCAACTCCGAGGCGCTGCTCAAGTCATACCTGAACGGGCGCATGGCGGAGGCGGTCCTGGCAGGGCTCGTGGCGGCCGCTGCAGCGGCGTTCACGTATCTTGCGCTGCGGGCCGAGCCGAAGCTTCCTTCAGGCGGCTACCTGCCGGGGTGGCTGTCGCTCGGCGTCGCCACCGTCTTGGTGATACAGGCGACGATCGTCGCGCAGGTCGCGTGGTACCTGTGGTACTGGGGCGCGAGCGTGACGTGGTACATCCCGGACCTCGTCAGCGGCTTCAAGTACGATCTCGACCTCATCCAGCTCACCGGTCTGGGCGCGGCCGCGCTGCTCGCCCCCGTGGTGACGTACCTGGTGGGGCGGTATCATCCGGTGCGGGGCACGCGCCCCGTCAGGGAAGCTCGGACACTCTAGACGCACACGCGGAGCCGCCCTCGCCAGGGGACAGGCCCGCGACGATCCGAAAGAGACGAACATGCCGGTGAAGGACCTGCGCGAGTTCATGGCGCTGCTCGAGAAGAAGGGCCAGCTCCGTCGCGTGTCGGCCGAGCTCGATCCGGTGCTGGAGATCGGCGAGGTCACCGACCGCGTGAGCAAGGCGGTGGGGCCTGCGCTGCTGTTCGAGAACCCGGTGGACCGCGAGACCGGGCGGAAGTACTCGATGCCGGTGGCGATCAACCTCATGGGTTCCTACGACCGTATGGCGTGGGCGATGGGCGTGGATGCCGAGACCGGCACATGGAAGGACCTCGACGCCGTCGGCAAGCGCCTGATGGACCTGTTGCCGCTCGACATGCCTGCGTCGATGGCGGGCAAGCTGAGCGTGCTCATGGGCCTGAAGGACCTCGCGGGCGCCGGTGCCAAGGAAGTGAAGAAGGCCCCCTGCCAGGAGGTCGTCTACCGCGGGGACGACGTGGACCTCGGCATGCTGCCGGTGCTCAAGACGTGGCCGGAGGACGGCGGGCGCTTCGTGACCCTGCCGCTCGTGGTCACGAACAACCTCAAGGGCAAGCCCAACGTCGGCATGTACCGCCTCCAGATCTTCGACCGCAACACCACCGGCCTGCACATCCACGAGCACCACGACGGGGCGAAGAACATCCGCGAGCAGTTCGCCGCCGGAGCCACGCGCGTCCCGGTGTCGGTGGCGCTCGGGGCTGATCCGGTCACGATCTTCGCCGCCACCGCGCCGGTGCCGCCGATCATCGACGAGTACCTGTTCGCCGGTATCGTCCGCGGCGAGGCGGTCGAGGTCGTGAAGTGCCTGACCAACGATCTCCTTGTGCCGGCCAACGCGGAGATCGTGCTCGAAGGCTACGTGGAGGCGGGGGAGACCCGCTGGGAGGGCCCGTTCGGGGACCACACCGGCTACTACTCGCTCGCGGACGACTTCCCGGTGTTCCACGTCGAGGCGATGACGATGCGCCGAGACGCGATCTACCCGGCGACGATCGTGGGCAGGCCCCCGATGGAGGACTGCTACATCGGCAAAGCCACGGAGCGTCTCTTCCTCCCGGTCATCAAGGCGATGATGCCCGAGGTCATCGACTACGACCTGCCGCTCGAGGGTGTGTTCCACAACTGCGCGATCTTCCAGATCAAGAAGGAGTTCGCCGGCCAGGCGTTCCGCGTGATGAACTTCGCATGGTCGATGGGCCAGATGATGTTCACGAAGTTCGTGATCGTGGTGGACGCCGATGTGGACTGCCATGACTACTCGCAGGTCGCGTGGCGCTGTTTCAACAACGTGGATCCCAGTCGGGACCTACTGGTCACCAAGGGTCCGCTCGATAGGCTCGACCACTCGTCGAACTTCCAGAGCTTCGGCTACAAGATGGGGATCGACGCGACGAGGCCTCTGGCCAACGAAGGGCACGACCGTGGCTGGCCGGATGCACTCGAGATGTCGTCCGAGGTCACGGCTCGCATCGACGCGCTGTGGGGAGAGCTCGGACTATGAGCGACGTCCCGCAGACGAAGCCGAGCAAGTTCAAGATCCTCGTCGAGCTCGTGAAGTTCGAGCATTCGATCTTCGCTTTGCCCTACGCCTTCACCGGCGCGATCTACGGAGCGCTGACCGTGGCGTTCGCGGTCCCGGCGATCTTCCCCGCACCGGCGCCGCAGCCGACGCCGTGGGTCACGCTGTCGCACTGGCCGACGTGGTCCGCGATCGTCTGGGTCACGATCGCCATGGTGGGCGCGCGCGCCGTGGCGTTCACGCTCAATCGGGCGATCGACAAGGAGATCGACGCGCGCAACCCGCGCACGGCCGGTCGCGCCGTGCCGTCCGGGCTGATCAAGGCATGGGAGCTGTGGACGTTCACGGCCGTGATGCTCGCGGCGTACTTGCTGGCGGTCTACAACCTCGCGCCGATCACGCACTGGCTATGGCCGATCCCGCTCGCGATGTTCATCGTCTATCCCTACCTCAAGCGCTTCACATCGCTCGCGCACTTCTGGCTCGGGGCATGCCTCGGGCTCGGAGTGGTGGGTGGTTGGGCCGGCGTGGCCGACAGCGTATCCGCCCTGGCGCCCTGGGTGCTGGGAGCGGCGGTCGCGATCTGGACCACGGGCTTCGACGTCATCTACGCCACACAGGACTACGACAGCGACGTCGCCGACGGCGTGCATTCCATCCCGGCGGACTACGGCATCCCGTTCGCGCTCACACTCGCACGCGCGCTGCACGTGGCCACAGTCGCGCTGTTCGTGTGGGGCGGGTTCCTCGTCGGCGCGGGTATGTGGTACTACGTCGGCGTGGCCGTGGCCGCCGCCTTGCTGTGGTACGAGAACGCGATCGTGACGCCGAAGGATCTCAGCCGGCTCGACGCTGCGTTCTTCACTGTGAACGGGCTCGTCTCCGTGTTCATGTTCGCCGGCGTCCTGCTCGACCGCCTGATCGCCCGATAGGGGAGATGCTGTGAAGACCTACGTCGTCGCCATCACCGGTGCGTCCGGTTCGGTCTACGGCCTGCGGCTCGTGGAGCAGTTGCTGGCGAGTGGAGCGGCGGTCACGCTCATCGTCACGAAGGCGGGGCGCGAGGTCATGGCGTACGAGACCGGCTTCTCGTTGGCCGACGTCGGGCCGACTGCCGTGGACGCCGTTCTGCGCTTCCTGGAGATCGCCCCGGGCGCCCCGCTGCGCGTGGTGGCTTCCGACGATCTGTTCGACGCTGCGGCGTCGGGCTCGGCTCGCATCGACGCCATGGCCGTCTGCCCCGCTTCCATGGGCTTCTGCGGCTCCGTGGCGGCGGGCCTGGCTTCCGATCTCCCCGAGCGCGCCGCCGATGTCATGCTCAAGGAGCGGCGCCCCCTCGTGATCGTGCCCCGCGAGACGCCGATGTCGCTCGTGCACCTTCGCAACCTCACCTCGCTCGCGGAGGCTGGCGCCGTGATCGTGCCGCCGAGCCCCGCCTTCTATCAGCGCCCCAAGACGATCGACGATCTCGTGGACTTCGTCGTCGGCAAGGTCCTGGACCAGCTGGGCGTGGAGCACCACCTGTTCACGCGCTGGGGCGAGTAGGCGCCTCCGCGCGGGGGCTTGACCGTTCGCGCAGGTGGGGAGCACACTCATGTCGTGAGGGGGGTCTCAGAAGCGTCCCCCTGCGTCGCAGCAGAAGTAGCAGCCGTAGTAGCCGTAGCAGTAGTCGCAGCCGAAAGAAGACGCCATGACGCTCAAGCAGGCGCGCCAGCGCTATCCGCTCGTCCCCGAAGACATCGTCTTGTGGGCCATCGAGCACATCGACGATCCGGTGGACCTCGATCGCGGCCTCGTCCAGTTGCAGCAGGCGATCCGCCTCCAGCGCCTGATCGCGGGCTAGCCGCCCAGATCCCCTCAGTGTTGTTCCGTGCGACCGACGCATGACGTGCGTCCGTGTTCGTGCGCGCTGCCGCTCATATGAGCGTTCATTCATACAACAGGCCCGTCAGCTTCGCAGCTGACGGGCCTGTTCGACTTCTTGGAGGCGACGCCCGGATTCGAACCGGGGATGGAGGCTTTGCAGGCCTCTGCCTTGCCACTTGGCGACGTCGCCGCACTCGGTGCCCCACGTTCGGGGGCCGTATCAAGAACGAAGGCCGGTCCGGGTGATCCGGCCCGGCCCTCGTCGGGTCATCTATGGAGCGGACGACGGGATTCGAACCCGCGACCCCAACCTTGGCAAGGTTGTGCTCTACCAGCTGAGCCACGTCCGCATGCGCCAAAGCGCAAGGGGTAGGATAGCGAACGCTCCAGCATGGCGCAAGGCGCTACGCGAAGTCCCTGAGGCACTTTGAGCGGGGGGTGGCGCGACAGGTGGGGTGTCGGTACAATACCCCTCGCTGCGCGTGACGCTCAGCGTTCGGGCGATTAGCTCAGGGGGAGAGCACTTCCTTGACACGGAAGGGGTCGTAGGTTCAAATCCTACATCGCCCACCAGCAC
>JAHEXP010000030.1 GCA_023252055.1 Coriobacteriia bacterium | reverse complement strand
GCCGGTACAGGTCGGGAGAAAAGCTGAAACGGTGCGGTAAGAGCGCACCAGCGCCATGGTGACATGGCGGCTTGGCAAACCCCACCCGGAGCAAGAGCGAATAGGAGCGGTCAAGACCGGCCCGGTCGTCGCTCGGGTACGCTCGCTTCAGGCCGTCGGTAACGGCGGTCGCAGATAGATGGTCGTCTAAGACAGAACCCGGCTTACAGGCCCACTCCACCTGCGAGCACGAAGAAGGGCGGTCCCGAACCCCGGGGCCGCCCTTCGCGCATGCCTGATGTGCCGTTGCTGCGCGGTCTCAGGCCCTCCACTGGAAGGCGCCGCACTCGGCCGGCCGCAGGGTGCCGGTCTTCGCGCATGTGGCGATGTAGATGCAGTCTTCGCAGGTCCACGCCTCGATGTCGATCTGGACCATGCCGACTTCGACCGTCCGCGCGGCCCACTGGTCGAGTTCCTCCTCGAGGACATCCTCGGTCTCAGCCTGACCTTGCGACTCCGCATCGGCGCCATCCTCAAAGGATGCCTCCTCAGCGGCGACGGCCGCGTCGGCGGACGGGTCGTATCCCGCATCTTCGGCAAGCACCTCTGCGCCCTGATCCTGGGACGCCACTGAGACGACGGCTACCGGGGTGGCCGACTCAAGGTCGACGATGAAGATGTCCGCTCCCGCCAGGTGCGAGAAGTCGCGCACCTCCGAGATCGCCTCGACGGCCTCGCGCCGGTTGAGGAACGAGCGCTCGGAGACGAGCGTCACCGTTCCGTTCGCACGGTCTCTCGCACACAGCATGAAGCGCATGGTTTCCCCTGTCCGGATAGGTCGCGACGTGCGCGCACGGGTACGCGAACGCCCCCATGCTACGGCGAGTCGCCCTCGTTCGCCAATGCCCGGTCGGCCTCAGGCGGCGGATAGGGGCGGTGGTATCATCCGTGCGTCGAACACGCCCCTCTGCGAGAGCCGTACGCACCGAGATGCTGACCGGACAGATCCTCACCGATTGCGAGTTCGTCGCGGTCGACCTCGAGACGACCGGCTGCCGCCCGGGACGCAACAGCATCATCGAGATCGGCGCCGTCCGCTTCAACGCGCAGGGCTCCCTTGACGTGTTCGAGCAGCTCGTCCATCCGGACGATCTGATCCCCCGCGCGGTCGAGGATCTCACCGGTATCAGCGCGGGCATGGTCGCGGGGCAGCCGGGGATAGAAGACGTGCTCCCCCCCTTCCGCGAGTTTGCGAGCGGTGCGGTCCTCGTCGCACACAACTACCGCTTCGATCTCTCCTTCCTCGACTACGAGGCCGAGCTTTCCTGGGGTTCGCCCTTTCAGAGGCCGGTCATCGACACGCTCTCGCTCCTGCGCCGGCTGCGCCCCGACCTTCGGCGCTTCAGCCTTTCCTCGCTCGCCGAGGAGTACGGGCTGGAGACGGCGCCCGACCACCGCGCCGGCAACGACGCCCGCGCCACCGCGGAACTCCTCGTGGCGGTCATTCCCGACCTGCTGCGGCTCGGCTTCACGACCGTTGGTGAGGTCGCGGCGTTCTCCGGCATCGCCGGGCAGGGCGAGCTCGCTCAGCGCCTGACCCTCACGCGCGGCGTGCCGGACGAGCCCGGCGTGTACGTGTTCCGGGACGACGCGGGCAAGGTGATCTTCGTCGGTCACGCCCGCAGCCTGCGCACGCGCACTCGCCAGTACTTCTATCCGGGGTCGCAGAGCGATGCGCTTGCGCGTGACGTCGCATCGGTCACGGCGGTGCCGACGCTGTCGCAACTCGACGCGCTGCTGCTCGAACACCGGCTTGTGGACCGCCATCGCCCGCGCTATAACCCCGCCGCTCACCGGTCGCGTGTCGGCTACCTGATCAAGGTGGATCCGGCGCGCGAGTTTCCCGGGATGCGCGTCGTGGAAGCGCCGCGGCGACAGGGCCGCCTCATCGGGCCATTCACGAGCAAGTGGGCGGCAACGGTGCTTCTGGAGCGGCTCCTTGAGCTCTACGACCTGCGCCGCTGCGCCCGCCGTCTCGACGCCCGCCTTGCCATGGCCGTCTGCGACCGTCGCGATGCCGGTACCTGTCCTGCCCCCTGCGTACGCGTCCCCGACGCCGCCGCATACGCCCAGCGGTGCGCCGCCGCGCTGGGCGTGCTCGATGACGACGCCGACTTCCGTGCGCGGCTCATCGCAGACCAGCGCGCCGCGGTGGAGGCGGGCCGTTACGAGGACGCGATCCGCGACCGTGACGGTCTGCGCGCCCTCGACCGCGCGCTCAGCTCCTACGAGCAGATCAGTGACGCCGTGAGCCGTGATGTCGTACTCATCGAAGAGTCCGACGGCGACGTCGTGGTGAGCTTCATCCGCGGCGGCCTCCGCGCCGCTGTCCTGCGCGGTCCGCGCGAGACGGTCGGGCCCAAGGTCGACGCAGCTCTCGAGCGCGTCTACTTCAACGGCACCCCGGCGGTCGATCCGCTGCGTCTGTCTTCGGAGAAGATCGCTGAGATGCTGATCGTGGCGGGATTCGAGGAGTCGGGGTCCTACCTGGGGCTGCCGGTCACCGAGCGTCAGGACACCGGCCGCCGCATCATGCGGGCCCTGGGCCTCGAGCGTCGCGCACCACGGCGTCGTCACGGAGCGCCTTCAGGCGCCTGACGTTCTCCTCGTCCTTGAAGGGGCCGTCTCCCGGCATCTCGACGCACACCGACGCACCCGCCAGCCCCGGCAGATGGAACATCGCGCCGAACCCGTCGATGCCGATGTGTCCCTCGCCCACCCATGCGTGTCGGTCCTTGTGGGTGCCGAGCTCGCCGAGGCAGTCGTTCGCGTGGATGAGTGCGACGGAGCCGGGTCCGCACGCGGCCTCCAACTCCGCCAACAGCGTGCTCCATCCCTCCAAGGACCGTACATCGATCCCTCCCGCGAAGGCATGGCACGTGTCGATGCACAACGCCGCATCGACTCCGGCGGCCCGCACCGCTGCCAGCGCCGCCGACATCTCGGCAGCTGTGACACCGAACTGCCGTCCGGCTCCCGCCGAGTTCTCGAGGAGCAACCGGGCCGCGGAGGGTCCGGCGATCTCCTGCGCTCGCAGTGCACATGCAGCGACGCGCGCGACGGACTCCCCGTCATCATCCGAGAAGCGACGACCCAGATGGACGACCGCTCCCGCAGCGCCCAGCTCGCCGGCGCGCAGCAGTTCGTCAGCAAGAGCCTCAGCCGAGCGGTCCCACAGCGCGTCGTCCTCGGAGCCCATGTTGATCAGGTAACTCGTGTGCGAGAACACCGGTCCGAACGACGCCGCCGCGCACGCCTCCCGAAAGGCCTCGGCGGTTGCGGGGTCCAGCGCGGGACCCATCCAGCGTCGGGGGCTCTTCGCGAATATCTGCATCGTCTCGCACCCCGCGGCGACCGCGTACTCGAGCGCGCGAAGCGGCCCGCCGGCCATGGGCACCTGTGCGCCGATCAGCATCATGCGTGGCTCCCTTCAGGTGAAGACGACCGAACCTCTGCGCCCTACGTGAGGGGATGTCGCCCCTCGGGGCTATCATCTTCCCATGACGAACGCGCCCGATAGCGAGCCTGCGAACACGTCCGGTCCCGCCCTCAGGCCATGGACCGGACGCGCCGTGCTGCACGTCGACATGGATGCGTTCTTCGCGTCGGTGGAACAACTCGACCACCCCGAGTGGCGCGGGAAGCCTGTCGTGGTGGGCGGCTCGCCCGATTCGCGCGGCGTGATAGCCGCGGCATCGTATGAGGCACGGCGCTACGGGGTGTTCTCGGCGATGCCGTCGGGGCGCGCTCGCGCGCTGCTGCCACCGGACGCCATCTGGACGCGGGGGGACTTCGCGCGATACGGAGAGGTGTCCGCACAGGTCTTCGCCATATTCGGGATGTACAGCCCGGACGTCCAGGGCGCCTCGATCGACGAGGCCTACATCGACGTCACGCCGGCGAGTCCCGACGCCGAACACCCGGTGGAGATCGCGCGCGCGATCCAGGCGGCGGTGGACGAGCTGGGCGTGTCCTGCTCCATCGGCGTGGCGTCGAACAAGACGGTGGCCAAGATCGCCTCCGACCGCGACAAGCCGCACGGCATCACCATCGTGTGGCCCGGAACGGAAGCGGAGTTTCTGGCGCCGCTCCCCGTCCGGTCGATGCCGGGGATCGGCCCCACCACCGCCGCCCGTCTGGTCTCACTCGGAGTACGCACGCTCGGCGACCTGGCCGCACTCGATGATGTGACGGCCACGCAGGTACTCGGGTCGCACGGGCCGTCCGCATCTCGGCGCGCCGCCGGATCGGACGCGCGCCCCGTGCGCGATCGCCAGCCGGTCAAGTCGGTCAGCAACGAGCAGACGTTCGCCACCGACATCCGCGAGCAGTCGGACGTGCGTGCGGCTCTGAGCGGTCTTGCGGAGCGCGTCGCGGGGCGACTACGCCGGTCGGGCCTGAAGGGCCGCACGATCCATCTCAAGCTGCGCTATGGGGACTTCACAACACGTACCGCCCAGACCACGCTCCCGGAGGCCGCCGATTCCACCGACACGCTTGTGGCCGCGGCCACGACGCTGCTCGCCGGACTGTGGCGTCCGGGCATCGGCGTGCGCCTGCTCGGGGTCGGCGTCTCAGGCTTCGGCGATGCGCCGTACCAGCTGGAGCTTCCGGCCGAGGGCGAGCAGCCACTGGACGTCCGCCGGAAGTCCATCGAGCGGACAGTCGACATCCTTCGCCAGAGATTCGGCGAGGATGCGGTACGCTTTGGAGGTCGCCGTTCGGCCTCGCGCGACCCGCGCGACCGCTACGGCCCCGGCTCGTGACTCGAGAAGGAACCACACACATGAGTAGGATCGTTGCCTGGACACGTCCGGATGCGTCCATGCGTCGCATCGTCGGCGCCTTCGCGCTCGTCGGTGCCGCTGTGTTCTGCGCGGTGCTGTTGGCGGGCTGCAGCGGCACGAAGACCCCCACCACCGGCGGTGGCGCCTCGCCTGCTGCTTCCGCGGTGGGCACTATCACCATCGGCGCGGACGGCTCCGTGACCGGGAGCGGCTATGTTGGCCGGGTGACCTCCGGCGGCGGGTTCTGGGCGCTCTACGACCGGGCGCTCACGCCTTCGAGCCAGACCAAGCTCAGGTTGCTGGCCATCCTCCTGCCGGGTGAGGCGTCCGAATCACAGATCGCGGCTCTGCGGGACGCGCAGGTCACGCTCGCCGGGCGTTTGACCGAGGCGGCCAAGGCGCGCGGCGCGAAGCGCGAGGTCCTCATCGACTCGATAGTCCCGGTCGCGGCGAAGTAGCCCGCTTCCATCCTAGGTGGGCAGCCCCGCCGTCTCCGCCTCCGCGATCTCCCATTCCTCTTCGTCGCTGTGTCCAGCGCTGCCGCGGAACGGCCCCATCGGGGCGGTGCCGACGCCCCTGCGCAGCCGCACCGGGTCGCCGCTCGGAGCGCGCACCACGTAGGGAAGCACCACGTCGGCGACCACGGCGATCCCGCGTTCCGCATTGTTCTGCAGCACCCCTTCGACGATGTAGCAGCGGTGCTTCACGATCGTCTCGCCGCTGCGCTGCAGCGCCTCCGGGAACACCACCACGTCGAGCAGTCCCGTGTGGTCCTCGAGTGTGAGGAAGCAGACCCTCTTGCCGGAGCGCGTGCGGGGGGTCTGAGCACGTTCGCGCACGCCTGCGACCTTGATCCGCGTCCGGTCCCCGCAGCGCGCGAGGTCCTTCGCCCAGGTGACGCCGCGGGACTCAAGGTCGCCGGCCGCAAGCTCCAGGGGATGACAGGTGATCGCCAGCCCGGTGAGCTCGAGTTCCGCGCCCAGCCGACGCACCACGTCCCAGCCTGATGGGTGGCCAAGGTCGGTCGCCTCCCGGGCGCGCGACGGTGCGAGCAGGAGCGCGCGCTCCCCTGCACTCCCTTCGCGGGCCAGCACCGCCTTGAGTTCCGGGAGCAGCACCAACTGCTCGTCGCGGGTTGGCGGGCGACCGGCGTCGGTGACGCCCAGAGAGTCGAGCGCACCCACCTTGATGAGCGATTCGGCGGCGTCGCTCTCGGCGCGCGTGCGGCGCAGGAAGTCGGTCAGGTCGTCGAACGGACGCACGGTCCGCTCGTCACGGATCGCGCGCAGCAGGCGGGCGTTCATGTTGTGCAGTCCCTTGAGGCCCACGCGGATCGCGCGTCCGTCATCTTCGACCGTGCAGTCCGCGCTCGAGGCATTCACGTGCGGGTGCAGGATGGCGATGCCGTGCCGGCGGGCGTCGTCGAGCACGAGGCGCGGGCTGTAGAACCCCATCGGCTCGTTGTTCACGATCGCTGCGGCGAACTCCGCCGGGTAGTAGGTCTTGAGCCACGCGCTCGCGTAGCTCACCACGGCGAAACATGCTGCGTGCGCCTTGTTGAAACCGTAGGCGGCGAACCCGGCCAGCTGCCGGAACACCTCTTCGGCGGCTGCTTCCGTGGACCCGAGCGCCACCGACCGGCGAACGAACTCCCCGTGCAGCGACTCCATCTCGGCCCGGCTCCGGTCCTTGGTCATCGCGCGCCGGAAGCTGTCGGCCTCCGCCAGCGTGTAGCCGGCCACCGCGCGCACCACCTGCAGGACCTGCTCCTGGTAGATGATCACGCCGTACGAATCGGCGAGCGCGGGCCCCATCCCCGGGTGCGGGACCACGACCTTCTCGAGCCCGTGCCGGCGGCGGATGAACGGCGTGATCATCTCCGCCTCCAGCGGCCCCGGCCGAAACAGCGAGATCGCGGCGATGATGTCTTCGAACGTGCGCTCCTGAAGGCGCTGCGCGAGATTGCGCTGCCCCGAGCTCTCGAGCTGGAACATCCCCACGGTGTCGGCCGCCGAGATCGTGTCGTAGACCCTGGGGTCGTCGTGCGGCAACGTGAACGGCTCCGGGACCGCGTCCGTCCCCACGCGTGCCCGCGCGAGCTCGACCGTCTCGCTGATCGCCGAGTGCATCCGCAGGCCGAGGATGTCCATCTTCACGAGCCCGAGCATCTCGATGTCGTCCTTGTCGTACTGCGAGACGACCGTTCCCTTGGCCGCCCATTGCAGCGGTGACCAGGTGTCCACCGGCTCCTTGGTGATGAGGAACCCTCCAAGGTGGGTGCCGAGGTGGGTCGGCGCCTTGTCGAGCTTCTCGGCGATGTCGAGCAGCATCCCGTGGCGCGCCTCGTCGCGCAGGGGGTGGCTGCGGCACTCCGGATAGGTGGCGAGCACCTCGCGGATCTTGCGCGCGCTCACCCATGGCAGGTGGCGCGAGAGTGCGTTGATCGAGTCGGCCTTGTGCCCGAGCGCCTTGGCTGCGCACCGCACCGCGCTCTTGGCGGTCATCGTGTTGACGGTGGCGACCATCGCCACGTGCCGCGCCCCGAAGTGCTTGTAGATGTAGGCGATGATCTCGTCGCGTCGGGCTGAATCGAAGTCCACGTCGATGTCGGGCATCTGTCGCCTCGCCGGGTTCAGGAACCGTTCGAACAGCAGTGAGTGCTCGATCGGATCTGCGTCGGTGATGCCGAGGACGTAGCTCACGATCGAGTCGCCCGCGCTCCCGCGCCCCGAGAAGCGGATCGCTTTGCTGCGCGCGAAGTCGACGATGTCCTTCACCACGAGAAAGTACTCGGGGAATCCCAACTGCTCGATGACCGCCAGCTCGTGTTGCAGTCGGCGTACGGATTCGGGTGTGACTGGACGGTAGCGTTCCTCGAGGCCGCGCCACGCCATCTTCGACAGCACCGAGTACGGCGTCTCGTTGCGCGGGACCTCCACGCTCGGAAAGTGGAACTGCCCGAGCCCGAGGTCCAGGTCGCAGCGGGCGGCGATCTCCAGCGTAGCGTCGCAGGCCGATGGGTAGCCCGAGAACAGGCGGCGCATGTCGGTCGCCGACTTGAAGAACAGCTCCGAGTTCGTGCGCGCATACGGGTTCGGCAGTGCCGATCGCGCTCCGACAGCCGCCAAGACGTCGTGCAGCGGCGCGTCCGTCCGCTTCAAGTAGTGGACGTCGTTGGTGGCGACGACGGGGAGATCCAGGGAACCCGCCAGGCTGGCGAGCGCCGAGATGTAGCCCGACGACTCCGGCGTCATCGTGTGGACGAGCTCGATGTAGAAGTCCCCCGGCGCGAAGCACCCCGCGAGACGCTGTGCGGCCTCTCTGGCACGCGACCGCACATCGGCGAGCACCGAGGCCCCCACCTCACCGTTCGTGCACCCTGAGAGCCCGATGAGCCCCTCACTGAGCCGCGCGAGGTCCACGAGGGTCACGACCGACCGCGTGCCGCCGAGGTCGTCTTCGGCGGTGTCCGCTCGCAGGTGCGCCCGCGAGAGCAGCGTGCACAGGTTCCGGTAGCCGGTCATGTTCCGAACGAGCAGCGTCAGGTGGAAACCGGACGCCCGCGCCCGCGCCGACCCGACCGACAGCGGCAAGAGCAGCCGGGACGCCGGCGGCAGATCCGCTTCCTGACCAAAGACGCCCGCCGCCTCGACCACCACCTCCGCCCCCAGGATCGGCCGCAAGTCTGCGGCCCGCGCCTTCTTGTAGAAGCGCATCGCCCCGTAGAGGCCCTGGTGGTCCGTGAGCGCGCACGCCCCCATTCCGAGCTGCTTCGCGCGCTCGATCAGGCCGTCGAGCGGCACGGCGCCGTCCATGAAGCTGAACGTCGAGTGGACGTGGAGGTGTACGAAGCCGCTCATCGTCTGGGGTGGAGGTCGAGGGGTCTAGTCGACCACGCCGACGAGCAGCCAGCGCCCGCCGATACGGTCGTATGCGAGGTCGTAGACGCCGCCGCGGGCGATCACGCGGAAGCAGCGGCGCGACCGGGCACGAGGCCTGTCCCACCACAGGGCGTCGACGGCCCACTGCTGCACCAGAGCGTCGATGACGTAGCGCTTCTCCTTCCAGGTGAATGCGCATGGTCGGGCCCGATCGGCGTCCCAGTCGACCGGGACCTCGACCTCGCAGCGGCGTGGGCCTTCGATCTGGGAACCGCGCCGGATCCACGGCGTGGCAAGGAGCTCGAGCACGACGGGTACCCGGCTCGCGCTCTCGAACAGGTCGAGTGGCTGGCCGGCTTTCTTGGCGTCGAAACGCCGGATCGCTGTGTTGTGCCCCATGGTTCGCGCGCTCTTTCCGCAGCCGTTTCATGGGACGCGGAAGCACGTCCCCCTCCGAAGATATCGAACATACGTTCGGTATACAACGTGGGGGTGACATCGCTGCGACCGGCGGGCGGATAGAGTGCCCGGCGGACACGCAAGGGGTCTCTCGCGCCGTTCGGCATGAGCCGATGGGCGCTCCCGGGACAAACGAAAGGAGCACCACCCGATCGCTCGGATGGCACTCCTCCTCCAGGTCATACAAGTGTCCCGAGAAACCTCGCCTGCGGGGACATCTACTAGCCGGATTCCCGTTTCACGCCTCTCCGGACTCCGGTGGAAAGACCGCCTTGCGACAGCACTCTCACACTACGGACACTCCGGTCGGGCAGCAGCTGGTACTCCGGTTTTCAACGCTCGCTCGGTCCGACTTCTCGGGACAAGAGGTACATTAGCCATCCCCGAAAACCGCGTCAACGGCGTTTTGGGGATTTCTCCATACTTGCGCCGCACGGGTTCCAGCAAGGTCTGAGCGGCCGCAAATCAGGTATCAACGGAAGCCGACCGTTCGTCACCCATCGGGCGCCTCAGAACCCGGAACGAGGACCGCTACGCTTCCCCGCCGCCCGTCGCGACCTCGACGAAGACCGATTTCGCGACCTCCCGCGACACCGCATGTTCGGCCCCGGGAACGACCACGAGCATCGGTCCCCCGAACGGCGCGACCTCCAGGACGTGCACCCGGACGCCGGGCACCAGCCCGACCGAGCCGATGTAGGCCACGATCTCGTCATCGTCTTCGGAGACGCGGACGACGAACCCTTCGGCGCCGGCCTCGAGTTCCGCCAGCGGCGTCCCGGCCGGCGTCGGCAGGATACCGTCGGCCGTGGGGATCGGGTGCCCGTGCGGACACACCGACGGATCGTCGAGGAAGTGCTGGAGCGCCTCAAGGACCCGCGGCGACATCGCATGCTCGAGCAGACAGGCCTCCTCGTGCACCGACTCCCACGGAAGGCCGAGCGTATCGACGAGGAAGCGCTCGGCGAGGCGGTGCCTGCGCACGACCTCGATCGCTTCGCGGCGCCCCGGCTCGGTGAGCTCCAGGCCGCCGTCAGGACGCGTGACGAGCCCTGCGGCCTCAAGACGGCGCATCGTCGCAGTCACCGTCGGCCCCGACACCCCGAGGACCTCAGCGAGTTGTGTGGGGCGCACCTCGCCCTTCAGCGACAGCTTGTAGATCGCTTCCAGGTACTCCTGGATCGTTGCGCTCGGCATCGTCGGTGCCCGTGTCCTTCTCGCTGTGTGACGTCGACCCGCAGCGCTCGCCAGACGAACGCGTCGCGGTATCGCGGAGTATAGCCGACGCTGTGAGCGTCGGCCCGGTGACGGTCTCGGTGACCGGGCCGGATACGGAACAGGCGCCGCATCGCGGCGCCTGAGGTCAAGACAGACAGGTGTCCCGAGAAACCTCGCCCTGACAAAGCATCTACTGACCGACTTCCCGTTTCACGCCGTTCCCAGAAGGCGGTAATCGGACCAGCCTCGCGACTGAGATCCTTTCACGCACACCCGGGTCGGGCAGCTGCTGGTACATCGGTTTTCAAGGCTCGTCCGGTCCGACTTCTCGGGACAAGAACCACCGTACAGGTCTGGGAAAGCAGCGTCAACGGGGTTTTCGGGGTTCGTCCATCTTCGCGCCGACCGGAGCCTAACCGACTTCTAACGGCCCCAGACTTACCCTGAACGGTCGCCGACCGTTCATCGCCCCAGAGCGAGAACGGCTCCGGACCGCTCGCAACGCGTGCTGTTGCCGCAGGTCAGGGGCGGTACGCCAGGCGTGCGATCGGCGATTCCCAGACCGCCACCTCGGTCACCGTGACCACGTCCGAGACAACCGTTCGGAGCCGGTCGTAGACCTCGCGCGCGAGATTCTCCGCGGTGGCGTTCATCGCGTCGAAGGGCGGGACCTCGTTGAGGTGCTGATGGTCGTAGTCGTCGAGCACCGAGCGCAGATCGGCCTTGAGCGTCTTGAAATCGTAGACGATGCCGATGGCGTCCAGTTCGGTTCCCTCGACCGTCACTTCGACGTCCCAGGTGTGCCCGTGCAGACGCTGGCATTCCCCGTCGTAACCGCGAAGAGAATGGGCGGCGTCGAAGTGGTCGCGCACGGTGAGAGCGTACATGGCTGTCACTACCTCTCGCCTAGAAAAGCGCGGGCTGGTCGTCGCCCGCGGGATCGACGCCGTCACCGACGGTGCGACGCTCGTCCATCGCGACGTTGCACAGTGCGTCTGCAGCGGAGTTCATCTCGCGCCGCACGTGGCAGATCTCCACGCTCCCGAAACGTGCGAGCAGCACCTTGGCCTTGGCGTAGAGCGGACGCAGACCCTCGTTCTTGACGCGGTACACGCCCGTCAGCTGCCGGACGACGAGCTCGGAGTCCGCGCAGACCTTGATGTCGCGCACGCCGTGCTCGAGTGCGGTCGCGAGACCCCACAGGAGCGCCTCATACTCCGCGACGTTGTTGGTGGTGCTTCCAAGGAAGCGGCCGCCTGAGCGCACGACCTCGCCGGTGGCGTTCTCAAGGACGAAACCCGCGCCGGCGGGACCGGGGTTGCCGCGCGCTCCCCCGTCGGTGCGCAGCGTGTGCTTGTCGGCCACGGCGCTCACAAGCCTCTCACGACGAGGATGCGGCCGCAGTTCGGGCATGACGTCAGGTCCGGGCCGGACATGAGCGCCTCGATCTTCTTCGTCGGCAGGCCCACCCGGCATGCACTGCACATGTTGTCGGACAGCACCCCCACGACCGGCCCGGCGCTCTTTGAGCGCAGGATCTCGTAGCGGGTGCGGATGTCTTCAGGAAGGGCGGCGAGCAAAGCCGTTCGCGCGCGCTTCTCGGAATCCACCTGCGCGAGGATCTCGCTGCCGCGGACCTTGAAGCGGCCCGTCAGCTCAGCCTCCCGCTCTGCGCCCTGCGCCAGGGCGGCGTCGATCTTGGCCGCCTGGGCGAGGCCGTCCTCGCGCTTCTGCATCTGGGCGAGTTCCTCGCCTTCGAGCAGCTCCACCCGCTTGCGCAGCGAATCGAGCTCGCGGGAGACCGCCTGGAGCTCCTTGGAGTTCGTGATCTCGCCGGAGACGAACTTCGCCTGCTCGGAGTCCATCTTGGCCTTCACGGTAGCGATGTTGTCGTCGATCACCTTCGCCGCGGCGTCGAGATGCTTGATGACGGTATCGGTGCGCTCCTTGAGCTTGCCGATGTCCGCGATCTTCGCGCGCGCAGCGAGAATGGCGCGCTTCTCCGGCATCTCGTCGAGCTCCTTCGCCAGACGCTGCAGCGAGAGGTCCCGTTCCTGTAGTTCGAGCAGTGCGTGGACCTTGTCCATCTCAGGCGCAGCCTTTCAGGCGATCCACCAGGGATATGCGGCCTCGTCGAGGACGACGGATGCCGTGTCGAGCCCGGGAGCGGCGGCGGCGATCGCGGCGAGGGCCCGTGTGAGCGGCCACTCGGTCGCGTCGTGTCCGGCCTCGATCACGCGCAAGCCGGACTCCAGTGCCTCCCGTGCCTCATGGTATCTCAACTCGCCCGTCACGATCGTGTCGCAGCCCGCGGCGAACGCGGCTGTCAGGAACGAGCGACCGGAGCCCGGCGCGATGGCGATGCGCTTGACGGCAGTCTCGGCAACGCCCCACACCCGAGGTCGTACGGCTAGCCTCTCCCCGACCAGAGCGGCGAGCCCGCCGAGGGTGGCCGAACCGCGCCCGGGCGAGCAGATGCGTCCCGCGCGGGGTCGCGCAGGGTCATCGCCTTCGGGCTCGAGTGCGGACGTCATCGTCAGGCCGAGCAGCACGGGAAGCGCATCGGCCCCCGAGGGCGCTCGGTCCATGTTCGTATGGCAGTTCACGAGCGCGACGCCGTGACGAGCCGCGTCGAAGACGATGCCTGCGGCGCCTTCGGCTGCCGTCACCGCCTCGAGCGGCTCCAGGAATGCGGGGTGGTGCGTGAGCAGCACCGTGGCTCCCATCTCGCGCGCACGCTCGAGCCCGGCCCGTGTGGGGTCCACCGCAACGAGGACGCTGCCGACCGTCGCGGCGGGGTCGCCGGCGAGCAGGCCCACGCGGTCCCATTCGGATGCCCAAGCGAACGGAACGCTCGCATCCAGGTACGCAACGAGTTCTGCGACGGTCGTGCTCACAAGGCGACCTCCTGAGGTGTGCGCCCGCGGAACACCACGAGCGAGTCGTAGCCGGCCGCGCGCAGTAGTTCCCGGCCCTCGCCGATCCCGTTGCCGACCTCACCCGGTGCGTGTGCGTCCGAACCGAACGTGGCAGGAACGCCGCGCCGCCTGCACGCGGCGAGGAGCCCGAGCGACGGGTAGATCTCGCCCACAGGTTTGCGCAGGCCCGCGGCGTTGACCTCCACGGCACACCCGCCTTCGAACAGCGCCAGCGCCAACTCTTCGTACCACATGCGCGGGTCCACGCTCGGGAGGAACCCGAACTTCTTGATGAGGTCGGGGTGCGCGAGCACGTCGAACAGCCCGCTGCGGGCGGCATCGAACGCCAACGAGAAGTAGCGATCCCACAGCGCGTCGATGTCGCAGGATCCGTAACGGGCGATCAAGTCCGGGTCGTCGAACGCCCAGTCGCCCACGAAATGCACGGAACCGAGGACCATGTCGAAGTTGCGGGTAGCCAGGGAGTCGCGGACGAACTCGACGTCGTCGGGCAGCCAGTCCGCCTCCACGCCGCACAGCACTTCGGGCCCCCCGGTCTCAGCGGACAGGGCCGCGGCCACGCGGACGTCCTCGACGTACGGCGCGACCTCCTCCGGGCGCATCGTGTAGTGCTGCGGGTAGCCGGCGGGCATCGGGAGATGGTCGGTGAAGCACATCACTTCGAGACCCGCAGCGCGGCCCGCCTCGACGTACTCGGCGATCGAACCGCTGGCGTGCCCGCAGCGCGACGTGTGCAGATGCAGGTCGATCATGAGGCCGCTCCTATCACTCCGCCGCCGATGACGCGGTCTCCGACATAGCACACGACCGCCTGCCCGGGAGCGCACGCGTCCATGGAAGCGTCGAACTCCACAGCAAGCCTGTCGCCGAGCAGCTCCGCACGCGCGCACGGTTCAGGTCCGCGGTAGCGCACGCGCGCAGTCACGCGAACGGGGCCCGCGCCGCCGCGCCATACGACGTCGTCCGCCACCACGACGGTCGTACCGAGCGTCGACTTCGGGGCCACCGTGACCGTCGCCGTAGCAGCGTCGATGGCGCACACGAAGCGCTTCTCCGGGCCGGGCAATCCGAGGCCGCGCCTCTGACCCACGGTGATCCCGGGCACGCCTTCGTGCGTGGCGATCACCGTGCCGGTCTCGTCAAGCACCTCGCCGGGCCGAAACGCGTCCGGCCGGCGCTCCCGTACGAACGCACGGACGTCGTCGCCGGGGACGAAGCAGGTCTCCTGGCTCTCGGGACGCTCCGCGCTCACAAGGCCCATCTCCCGTGCGATCTCCCGCACGTCCGGCTTCGTGAGCTCTCCCAGTGGAAAGAGCGTGTGCTCGAGCTGCTCGCCGGTCATGCGGTAGAGGAAATAGCTCTGGTCCTTGCCCGCATCGAGGCCGCGAGCGAGCCAGGGCGTCCCGTCAGGATCGCGCACGATGCGCGCGTAGTGCCCGGTCGCCAGGAACTCGGCGTCCTGTAGCGCGACCCTGCGCATGAGCTCCGAGAACTTCACGCGGTCGTTGCACGCGATGCACGGGTTGGGCGTGCGCCCGGCCGCGTACTCGTCGCAGTACGGCTCTATGACCTCACGCGCGAAGACGTCGGAGAACTCCAGCGTGTAGTGCGGGATGCCCAGCGTGTCGCAGACCCGCTTGGCGCTGCGGGCGCCGTCCGCGGAGCAGCAGCCGTCCACCGGGTCCTCGCCCGGCAGCAGCCGCATCGTGACACCGGTGACGTCGTGACCCTCGCGCACGAGAAGCGCAGCGGCGACCGAGGAGTCCACGCCCCCGCTCATCGCGACGAAGATGCGGGCCATATCAGCGCCGGTCCTTCAGTCCGCTACTCGTGCAGATGGCAGTTCTCCGCACCCTCGGCGGTGGAGACCGGGGCCTCTTCCTCGGCGTGCGGGTCGAAGTTCGGGTCTTCAGACAGGATGGGGCCGGCGATCGGCTCGCGGCCATGCTTCACGAGGAAGTCGTCCACTGCGACCTTCAGGCCGTCGGTGGCGAGCACCGAGCAGTGCATCTTCGCGGGGGGCAGGCCACCAAGTTCCTCAGCCACCTGCTTCTTGGTGATGGCGACGGCATCTTGAATGGTCATCCCCTTCGCGAGTTCCGTGACGATGGATGACGTCGCGATGGCCGCGCCACATCCGAGCGTCTGGAACTTCAGATCGGTGATGTGATCGGTGTCGTCGACCTTGATCGTGATCTTCATCACGTCGCCGCAGACCGGGTTGCCGACTTCGCCGACGCCGTCAGCGTCGTCGATGACGCCGACGTTGCGCGGGTTGTTGAAATGGTCCATGACCTTGTCTGAGTAGAGCACGGGTTTCTGGTCTCCTTCGGGTTCGGATTCAGGGGGAAGCGGCGGCCCTTTACGCGGAGGCGCCGAACATCTTGGCGTAGACGGGCGACATCGCACGAAGCTGCGCGATGATCGGAGGCAGGACCTCCAGGAGGTAGTCCACGTCCGCATCGGTGGTGAAGCGGCCCACGGTCACGCGCAGGGAACCGTGCGCGATCTCCGGAGGCAGGCCGATGGACAGCAACACATGGCTGGGCTCGAGCGAGCCCGACGAGCAAGCGGAGCCGGTGGAGACGGCGATGCCGAGGTTGTCGAGCTTCAGCAGCATCGCCTCGCCCTCGACCCCGTTGATGGACAGGTTCGCGGTGCCGGGCAAGCGGGGCACGTCGCGGGCGCCGTTGAGCGCCGTGTGCGGCATGAGAAGGACGCCGTCGATGACGCGGTCGCGCAGCGCGGCCAGACGCGGGTTCTCCGTGTCGCGCTCATCGAGCATGATCTCGAGCGCCTTGGCGAAGGCGGTTGCGCCGGCCACGTTCTGGGTGCCGGAGCGCTTCTTGGACTCCTGGCCGCCGCCGATCATGTACACCTCGTAGGGCGTCCCTCGCTTGAGGTAGAGCGCGCCCACGCCCTTCGGGCCGTAGATCTTGTGGGCGGAAAACGAGGCCGCGTCGACGCCAAGATCCACAGCGTCCCACGCAACCTTGCCGAGCGCCTGGATCGCGTCGGTGTGGAAGTAGCCGCCGACCTCGTGAGTGGCCGCCGCAAGCTCCTTGACCGGCTGCACCGTACCGAGCTCGTTGTTGGCGTGCATGACGCTCACGAGCACGGTCGTGTCGCGCAAGACGGCGCGCAAGTCCTCGGGGTGAATGATCCCGTCTTCGCGCGGACGCAGTTCGGTGACCTCGAAACCTTCCTTGGCCAGGCGATGCGCGGGTTCGAGGATCGCGTGGTGCTCGAAGGACGAGACAACGACGTGGTCGCCCTTGCCACGGGCCCTGCCGGCGCGCGCGATGCCGAGGACCGCGGCGTTGTCGCCTTCGGTGCCGGCGCCCGTGAAGATGACCTCACCCGGGTCGGCCGCGCCAATGTTGCGCGCGAACGACTCACGTGCGGCCTCGAGGCCGCGGTACGCATCGCGCCCGAGCGCATAGAGGCTGTTCGGGTTGCCGTAACGCTCGGTGAAGAACGGCAGCATCGCATCCACGACACGCGGATCCACCGGAGTGGTGGCCGCGTAGTCGAGATAGACGGACCTCGGGGTGTCGCTCATCTGTTACGCACGCTCCTTCTCGCGGCCCTTGGCCGCATCGCTGTCGAACCGTGCCTGTCGGACCGAAAGGTCGGCCAGAGTGGTGGTCTCGAACACATCACGCAACGCGTCAGTTGCCTTTGCCCATACACCGGCCGCCGCGCACGCGCCGCTGCGGCCGCACAGTGAACCGCCGTCGCAGCTCGTAGGTGCGAGCGGGCCCTCGAGAGCCTCGACGACCTCCAGCACGGTGATCCTGGAGGGCTCGCGAGTGAGCGAGAAGCCGCCGCGCGCACCGCGCATCGCGCTAACGAGGCCGGCCTTGCGCAGCGCGCCCAAGAGCTGCTCGAGGAACTTCGCAGGGATGCACTGACGCTCCGAGACCTCGCGTGCGCTCACCGGGCCGTCGCCGTAGCGGACGCCCAGATCGATGAGGGCGAGCAGGCCGTACTCGCTTCGGGCTGTCAGGCGCATCCGGCAATCACTTTCACTCGCGGATCAATCTCTACTACTTCGGTATGGTATCCCCCGAGCAGCCGGAGTGCAAACGGTCGCGCGCAAGACCGGTGTCGGGCTGATCCGCCGGAAGATCTCATCGCCTGCGCGGTACCGCTCGGGGCCGCATTCCGCCCGTCCATAGCACGCTGACGACGCTCCGGCGCGACGCAGGCGGACACTGTTGCGCGGCCGGGACGCTGCGTGCTAGATTGCACTCCCACGTCATGCGGGTAAGTCCCTCGCAGACGTCACAAAGGACGGATGTCCGCGGTCGATAGCCACAGGGTGGCGAGGACCCACCGGATTCCACGCTTGCAAGAAGGGCCCCCGGTGCTCGCGCGCCGGGGGCCCTTCCCTTGTGTCTTCCTTGTTGCGCCGAAGCCTGCGCTACAGCGCCTTGAGCAGGTTCGCCATCTCGATCGCGGAGACGGCGGCGTCCCAGCCCTTGTTGCCGTGCTTCGTACCTGCGCGCTCGACTGCCTGCTCGATCGAGTCCGCGGTGACCACGCCGAACGCCACCGGCACGCCGGTGTCCATCGTGACCTTCGCCACGCCCTTGGAGACTTCGGCCGACACGTACTCGAAGTGCGGGGTCGCGCCACGGATGACGACGCCGAGCGCCACGACAGCGTCATAGCGTCCCGAGGCGGCAAGCTTCTGAGCCACAAGCGGGATCTCGAACGCGCCGGGGACCCAGGCGACGTCGACGTCGTCCTCGGCCACACCGTGACGGCCCAGCGCGTCCTTGGCGCCGCCGAGCAGGCGGCTGGACAGCAGTTCATTGAAGCGGCTGACGACGATGCCCACTTTCAGTCCGCTTCCGATCAGGTCACCTTCGAATACGCTCATCTAGTCCTCCTCGACGTCCGGCGTGCGTCCCGAGTCGCCCAGATCCAGGCTGTGGGACATCTTGTCCTTCTTCGTGCGCAGATACGCGATGTTCTCGGGGCACGACGGCACTTCCAGCGGCACCTGCTCGGTGACGGTGAGGCCGTACCCCTCGATCCCGCTGATCTTCTTCGGGTTGTTGGTCATGAGGCGCATCGTGGTGATCCCCAGGTCCACGAGGATCTGGGCGCCGATGCCGTAGTCGCGCAGGTCGGCGGGGAACCCGAGCGCCTCGTTGGCCTCGACGGTGTCCGCACCCTGCTCCTGCAGTTCGTAAGCGCGCAGCTTGTTCGCGAGCCCGATGCCGCGGCCCTCGTGTCCCACCATGTAGAGAACGACGCCCGTCCCCTCTTCTTGGACGCGGCGCATCGACTCCTCCAGCTGGGCACCGCAGTCGCAGCGCAGCGAGTGGAAGACGTCGCCGGTCAGACACTCCGAGTGGACGCGCACGAGCACGTTCTCCGCACCAGCGACGTCGCCGGCCACGAGAGCCATGTGCGTTGTGCCGTCGAGGCGGTTCTCGTAGCCGTGTGCGGTGAACTCCCCGAAGCGCGTCGGGAGACGGACGGTGGCGATGCGCTCCACCAGGCGTTCGGTGCTGCGACGGTACCGGATCAGGTCTGCGACGGTGACCATCTTCAGGCCGAACCGCTCGGCGACCTTCTCCAACTGCGGGCGGCGGGCCATCGTGCCGTCCTCGTTGATGATCTCGCAGATGACGCCTGCCGGTGTCAGGCCCGCCAGTCGCGCGAGGTCGACGGACGCTTCGGTATGGCCGGCACGCTCGAGCACGCCACCCGGCCGTGCGCGGAGCGGGAACACGTGACCGGGCATGGAGAGGTCCTCCGGCCGCGTGGCGGGGTCGATCAGCGCGCACACGGTGGTGGCGCGGTCGGCGGCCGAGATACCGGTGGTGATCTTGCCCTTCGCCCCTACCGAGACGTGGAACGCCGTCCCCTGTTCGGAGGTGTTGGTGGCCGCCATCGGCGGGATGGCGAGCTCGTCCACACGGCTTGCGGCGAGCGGAACGCACACGAGGCCACGCCCGTTTGTGATCATGAAGTTGATGGCGTCCGGCGTGACCTTCTCGGCCGCCATGACGAAGTCGCCCTCGTTCTCGCGGTCCTCGTCGTCGACGACGATCAGGATGCGCCCGGCGCGGATCTCCTCGATCGCCTCTTGGATCGTTGCGAACGGTCCCGACACGGACGTCACCTGCCCTCTGCGAGGTCTTTGAGCATATCTCCGAGGCCACGACGTGCGGGGCGGGACTCGCCCTCATCCTGCCCGGTGTAGACGCGTACGTAGCGCTGGACGTACTTGGCGAACATGTCGGCCTCAAGGTTGACCTTGGAGCCGATCGGCTTGTCTCCGAGCGTGGTGGAGGTCTCGGTATGCGGGACAACGATCACGCCGAAGCCGTCGTCGAAGACACGCGCCACAGTGAGCGAGATCCCGTCGACCGCCACGGAGCCCTTCTCGATGACGTACTCGCGGACCTCGGGCGGAGCCGTGAAGCGGTATTGGACCGCGTTGCCTGCGCTCTGGCGCATCGCGATCGTGCCGATCGCATCGACGTGGCCGGTGACGATATGACCGCCGAGCCTGTCGGACAGCCGCAGAGCGCGCTCGAGGTTGACGTTGCCGCCCTGGCGCAGGTCGCCCACGGTCGAACGCATGACGGTCTCGTCGCTCACATCCACGAGGAACGCGCCGCGCAGGAACTTCACGACGGTGAGACACACGCCGTCCACGGCGACCGAGTCGCCGATCGCGAGGTCACGCCCGAAGTCAGGGGCGTAGATCTCCAGGCGCATGCCACCCGCAACACGCTCCGTGCGGGCGACGATACCTTTGGTCTCGATGATGCCGGTGAACATGGTTCCGCCTCACTCCTTCGGTCCGGATGCTGCGCTTCGCGTTCGTGCTAGAGCTCGTCGATCTCAGCGTACGTACGCGGCCGCCAGACGGTGACCGCATCGTCACCGATGACGGCAGCCTCGACCGCGCGCAGAGGGCGCACGAGGGTCGAGAGGTCTTCTTGCCGCGCTCCGGTGAACAGGGAGGGCGCCTCTTCGCCGGCGAGCCCGCCGGCGTGAATGACCACGAGTTCGTCGATGAGCCCCGCGTCCATGAGCGAGCCGAACAGGCTCGGCCCCGCCTCCACGAGCAGAGACACCACGTCGGCCGCGGCGAGCGCGTCCATCACACCCGCGAGTCCGCGCTGCATGTCGTATGGGACGGTGACCGCCCCGGTCGCGGCGAGCGCCGCGTCGAGCTCAAGGGAGTCGGGCACCAGCACGCTGACGGCGCCGAGTCCGTCGTGGAACATGCGGCGGTCCGCCGACGGCTGCTCCGTGCGCGTGAGGACGAAGCGGCGCGGTTGGCGATCGGCGGGCGTCCCGTCCGCTGCGCGAACCGTCAGCGCCGGGTCGTCCACGGCAACGGTCCCTGCGCCGACCAGTACCGCGTCCGCATGGGCGCGCAGGCGCATCGTGAAGTCCCTGGCCGCCTCGCCCGTGAGAGCGCTGCGAACGCCGAAGGCCAGCGTAGGGCGCCCGTCCAAGGTCAGAGCCACCTTCACGCGCACGAAAGGACGCCCAGTTCGCTGACGGTGTATCCACTCGAGGTCGAGTTCAGCGAAAGGCTTGGCATCGTCCGCGAAGACGACCTCGATCCCCGAGCGGCGAAGGATCTCGGCGCCGCCAGCGGCGAGCGGGTTCGGGTCGGGGATGCCCGCGACGACACGCTTCACGCCAGCGCGGCTCAGAGCTTCCGCGCACGATGGCGTGCGGCCAGCATGGGCGCAGGGCTCGAGGGTGACGTAGGCGGTGGCGCCGCGAGCGGACTCCCCCGCC
>JAHEXP010000071.1 GCA_023252055.1 Coriobacteriia bacterium | reverse complement strand
GACGCGCACGAGCGAGATCTTCGTCGCGTAGCTCAGGGGGTCGGTCGCGGTCACCTGTTGGAACGCGTAGCCGGTCAGCCCCACCGTGGAGGAGTCCACGTCCGACGAGTAGTACGTGAACACCGCGGCGTCGGGGACGCTGAGGTCTTCCAGAACCGGTGTGGGCGTGCTCGTGGAGCCGAAGGTGAACGGGACGGCGGCGCCCACAGGGTAGGCGATGACTTTGTAGAGCGTCGTGCCGGCGGTGTAGTAGGTGACTCGCTCCGGCTTGGCGTCGTGATCGGTGTCGACGAAGAACTGCGCGTAGGTGGGCCGGGCGACGCTGAACGCCCCGTTGGTCATCTCCGCGTCGTTCTGCTGCGCCTGCCTGAGGTCGCGGCCGATGCCGTCCATGGCGATCCGGGTATCGCTCGCGAGCGCCTGAGACGCCTGGGTCTCGTCGGTCATGGACGTGAACGAGTTCAGGAGCATGACGCACATCGTGGCGAACATCACGAGCAGCGAGACGACGATCAACAGCTCGACGAGGCTCAGGCCATGGGAATCGCGTGTGTCTCTCATGGCCGTGTCAGTTCGCAGACGAGACGTTGACGCTGACGGTGGAACCCGCGTTCAGGTACGGCGCGGTCGCAACGGTGGAGGTCCCGGGCCACGAGCTCCGCGTGCTGCCGTAGTACTGGCCCGCCGTGAGCACGACACTGCTCGTCTTCACGGTCTTGGTGAACGTCATCTGGGACACGGCCACGCGGCTCGCGTTGTAGATGTAGACGACCTTGGTCTGGGACCCGGTGAGCGAGGTGGTGTAGGTCACCTGCAGTGTCCCCGTCGTGATCTGCGACATCGTGACCGTGAACGCCAGATTCCCGCCGTTCGGGATCGACGAGGTGGAGACGGACGCCGGGAAGTAGCCGGTCTTGGTGCTCTGCACCGCATACACGCCGGTCAGGCCCAGCGTGAACGTGGCCTTGCCCGCCGCGTCCGACGTCGCCGGACCGGTGACGGAACCAGGGCCGCTGACCGACAGCGACGCACCGGGAACGACGTTGCTGAACTGGTCGATGACGGTCAGGTTCAGCGTGCAGGGCAGGATGCGGACGATGGTGACGTTGAGGGTGTTCGCGCTACCCGCCGCAAGCGAACCGCTCACGGCGGTCGCGACGAAGTAGCCGGCGCCTGTCGCAGTCACCGTGTAGGGTCCGGCGCCCGCTGCCGTGAAGACCGCGGATCCCGAGGCGTCCGTGACGGACGGCCCCGTCGTGCCTGCCGGCGTGATCGACAGTGAGACGCCGGGCACGAGCGCTCCCGCGTCGTCTTTGACGACCACCTTCAGTGTGGCCAGCTTGGTCAGCTTGATGGTCGTGCCGTACGAGGATCCTCCCGCGATGATGCCCAGCGTGCCGGACGTGGTTGCGTAGCCGGCGAGCGAGGCGGTGGCGCTGTACGTCCCCTTGAGCAGGTCCGGGAACGTGGCGGTGCCGTTCGCGGCGGAGGTGGCCGTGAGCGTGCCCGACGGGCCGCTGATGGTGACGAGCGCCCCGGGAAGGACGGCGCCCGCCTGGTCGGTGACCGTGACGATCCCGCTCGAGGACTTTGCGGCACTGATCGTCCACCGGTTCATCTGGTTCGCGACGACCGTGGCAGAGGCGACCTGAGACAGGTTCATCGCGTAGCCCGGGGCGCTCGCGAAGATCGCGAGGCGTCCGGACGGGACCTGTCCCCACATGGCGCTGCCTGAGGCGTCCGTGGACTTCCCAGCGGTCGTGCCGGTGACCCCGGTGATCCGCACGACCGCGTTGGCGACCGGCTTGGCGGTGTCGCCGTCGACCACGACGATCGTGACGTCGCCCGCGTTCAGGATCGATGTCTTGCCGGCGATGTTCGACTCGAGCGTGATCGAACCGCCCGGGCCCGAATCCCATGCCACCACGACCGTCATCGTCTTGCACGCTTCGGTTTGCGTGATCGAGTCGAACGCCCACTGGACGTCCGAGTTCACGGTGAAGTTCCCGACGGTCTGCGTATCGGGGATGCTGCCGGAGGGAAATCCCGAGACGGTGCCGACCGCGTCGTACGGCATGTTCCGCGCCTGCTCGATGCACTGGTTCGCGAGTTCGAGTGCCTGCGTGCGGAGCGTGGTGTTCTGCGTGGTCGATGCGGCGAACATCAGAGCGCCGAACGCACCCGTGGCGACGATGAACAGCATCGCCATGGCGATGACGTATTCGGCCAAGATGAAGCCGGTATCCGAAAGTCGTGCGTGCACGCAGGTCCCTTGAGATCGTTCTTCGCTGTGTCCGTGATGCGGGCGGGTGCGCATCGACTCGTTCATGTCGGTCGCACCTCCTGCGCTCTTCCTGTGGATATTCCCTAATGCGAGGATCCGCGCTCCCTGCCCCGTGCAACGCGCTCGGGGGTTTCGGAGACACCTCTGACACAATGGTCGGCATCCCGACCGCCTGAAGTGAGGGATGAGCGGTCAGGGCGGCGGATCCGTGCGCGCCCCAGCCCGCGGGCGCGCGGGCGTGCGGGGTAGAATCTCTGCGGCGATGCAGGAATGAAGCGGAGGAACACACATGGGTCCTGGCGGGAACAGCGCGGCGCGGGTTCAGGCGTTCCGCGAGCACTTCGAGGCCGATGGCGCTCAAGCGGCGCTCATCACCGACGTCGCCAACATGCGGTACCTGACCGGGTTCGACCATGTGTTCGACCCGATGATCGCCGGCGCGGTGCTCATCTCACCCGTGTACCAGCGGTTCTACACCGACACCCGCTATATCGAGGCGGCTCAGGCCGCGGCGAAGGATACCTCATGGGAGGTCCGCCTGCAGCGCGAATCGCTCTACGCCGGCGTGTGCGACGACCTGACGGCCGAGGGCGTCGAGACGATCGCCATGGAGTCGTCGGTGCCGCACGCGCGTTTCGTCTTCATCTCCGATCGCTTCTCCGGTCGTGTGGTCGTTTCGGACCAATGGGTGGAGCGGCTGAGGGCGGTCAAGGACGCCGGTGAGCTTGATGCATGCGCACGCGCGGCCGCGCTCACGGACGCGGCATTCGACCATGTGCTGGGCATCCTGCGCCCCGGGCTGCGCGAGATCGACGTCTCGCTGGCGCTCGAGGTCTTCATGCGCACCAACGGCAGCGAGGGCCTCGCGTTCGACCCGATCGTGGCGAGCGGCCCGAACTCGAGCCGCCCGCACGCCGGCGTCACGATGCGCGAGATCGAGGTGGGAGACATCCTCACGATGGACTTCGGCGCCAGGGTCGACGGCTACTGCGCCGACATGACGCGCACCGTCATCGTGGGAGCGGCCGCCACCGACGAGCAGCGCCGGATCTACGAAGCGGTGCTCGCCGCCAACCTCGCCGGTCTCGCGGCGGTGCGCACCGGAGTCCGCGCGCGCGACGTGGACGCGGCCGCCAGGGACCTGCTCGCGGGCATGCGCCTGGGCGAATATTTCGGCCACTCCCTGGGCCACGGCGTGGGCCTCTTCATCCACGAGGAGCCGCGCGTGAGCTCCACAAGCGAGGACATCCTGCGCACCGGCTCGGTCATCACCATCGAGCCCGGCGTGTACCTGGAGGGCCGGCTCGGTGTTAGAATCGAGGACCTCGTGGCGGTCGAGGAGGGCGGGGCGCGCATCCTGTCCCGCTCGCCGAAGGATCTCATCGAGATCGTGTAGCGGTAGTATCTTCGCGGCGTCCGGGTGACCTCCCGGCGCCGCGTCTCATGCGGAAGGACCCCTCATGTCTGTCTCCACCAACAACCTCAAGAACGGCATGGCGATCTCCTACGACGGCAAGACGTGGGTCATCGTCGAGTTCCAGCACGTGAAGCCGGGCAAGGGCGGCGCCTTCGTGCGCACCAAGCTCAAGGAGCTGCGTAGCGGCCGCGTGGTGGACATCACCTTCCGCGGCGGCGAGAAGCTCGACGATGTGCGCCTGGAGAACAAGAACCTGCAGTACCTCTACAACGACGGCATCGGCTACCACTTCATGGACACCGAGACCTACGAGCAGTTCGAGTTGTCCGCCGAGTTCGTGGGCGAGGCTGCGAAGTGGCTCAAGGAGAACGACGTGGCCACGGTGCTGTCCGCCGATGGCGAGATGATGGGTGTGGAGCCGCCGATGTTCGTGGACCTCGAGATCACCGAGACCGACCCGGGCTTCAAGGGCGACACCGTCCAGGGCGGCACCAAGCCCGCCACGCTCGAGACCGGCGCTGTCGTGGCCGTCCCGATGTTCCTGAACTCCGGCGACAAGATTCGCGTCGACACCCGCGACGGCAGGTACGTCACGCGCGTGTAGCTCGCCGGCTCTCCATCGCACGCCCGACGGGCACGCGCACACAGCGCGTGCCCGCCTTCGTTTGCTGTCGATGACCTGCAAAGCCAGGGTGGCTTCGCGTCGCAGGAGCGGTATGCTCGTCCATGGCTAGGGGGAAAGCTTGGCGTTGTGGAGCGAGCGACGTCGTTCGGCGGCCGTGATGGCCAGCGACCTACGCTTCCAACGCGACGGCGGGGGAGATGAAGCGATGCGAGCACGTGCCGTGGTACGCCGATCCACGAAGATCGCAGTGGCGTCGTGCTTTGCTCTCGTTCTGATCGGGCTGGCTGCGTGCGGCCCTGCGACCGGTGGCACCGCAAAGGCCGTTCCCGACTTCAAGTTCGGAACCGTGAAAGCGCTGCCGGAGAGCTTCCCCGATGGCTTTCCGGTACTTGCCGGACGAGTCGTTCAGGAGGCGCTGCCCGGCGGCGGTGGCGGTACTGAGAACGGCGTCAGGATGTCCACCACGACCACCGTCATCCAGACCGAGTACACCCCCCAGCAGGTGTGGGACTTCTACCACAGCGATGCGCCAGCGAAGTTGGGGTGGGCGCAGCTGCTCAGCGACAAGCTCACCATGGGCGGGCTGAACCCCGAGGGGACAAGCAGCACGACGCTGGACAAGGGCAATTCCAACGTTCTCATCACCATGAAGCCGCTGGGCGCCGGGTCCGAACTCATCTACGGCTTCACCACCGTCTACAAGTAGGTCGTGCGGGAATCGCTCTTCTGATACCGCGCGATTCCGCGCTGTATCGCCCATACCCGCATAACGCCACCCTCCGCTATACTTCTGAGTTCATAGTCGGAGCACCGCTCCTGCTATGACCGCCGCCCAGCCGCGTGCGCGGGCGGGCACACGACCGGACCGGATCCGACCGATACAAAAGGGCGCCGTATGAGACGCGTATCGATCATGGACACCACGCTCCGCGACGCGCACCAGTCGTTGTGGGCTACCCGCATGGAGATCGGCGACCTGCTGCCGGTCCTCGAGCGGCTCGACAACGTGGGCTACTGGGCACTCGAGGTGTGGGGCGGCGCCACGTTCGACGCCATGCTCCGCTTCCTGGACGAGAACCCGTGGGAGCGCCTGCGCACGATCAAACGGCACTGCGTGCGCACCCCGCTGCAGATGCTCCTGCGCGGCCAGAACCTCGTGGGCTACCACCACTACCCGGACGACATCTGCCGACGCTTCATCCACGCCTCCAAGCGCAACGGCGTCGACAACTTCCGCGTGTTCGACGCGCTCAACGACATCCGCAACGTGGAGGTCTGCGCGCACGCGGTCAAGGAGTGCGGCGGCCTCTTCGAAGGCGCCATCTCTTACACCGTGAGCCCCGTGCACACGCTCGACAGCTACGTGGACTACGCGCTGGCCCTCAAGGAGCTCGGCGCCGACACGATCTGCATCAAGGATATGGCGGGCATGCTCACCCCGTTCCGCACCGAGAAGATGGTGCGCGCACTCAAGGACGAGGTCGGTCTGCCGGTCCACGTGCACTGCCACTACATCGGCGGTATGGCCCCGATGAACTACCTGAAGGCGATCGAGGCCGGCGCCGACATCGTCGACACCGCGGCGGTCTCGCTGGCGTTCGGCAACTCGCAGCCCGCGGTCGAGATGATCGTCGCCGCTCTCAAGGAGTCGCCCTACGACACCGGCATCGACCTCGACGAGCTGTTCGGTATCGCCGAGTACTGGGAGGGCGTGCGCGAGCGCAAGAAGCTCAAGCGCGGCATCACCACGATGCTCCAGATGGAGGTCTTCTCCCACCAGGTCCCGGGCGGCATGATGAGCAACCTCATC
>JAHEXP010000070.1 GCA_023252055.1 Coriobacteriia bacterium | reverse complement strand
CCCCGCGCGTGCGCCTTTGCCGCTTCTTCCTCGCGGTTGCGCTTGGGCCTGGTCGTCACGAGCGAATCCAACGTGCGCGCCGTAGCGGCAGCGACTTCGTCCACCGCGCGGTCGAACGCCAACTGGTTCGCGGCCGACGGCTTCGCGAAGCCGCTGATCTTGCGCACGTACTGCGTGGCCGCGGCCCGGATCTCGTCCTCCGTGGTCGGCGGCTCGAAGTTGTAGAGGACCTTGATGTTCCTGCACACAGCGACCACCCTCGCCCTTCAGTCGTCCCGAACGTCTACGGCAGGTAACTGACGACCTTGCTGCGGTTGAACGCGCCGACGATCACGCTCAGCAGCAGAACGTCGAGCAGCACGAACGCCAGCGCGATGGCGGCCACCACGCCTGCTGACAACACCATCACGCCGCTCGCTTGGGCGGCGACCACGCCGATGATCGGCAGCACGATCGAGCCGCCGATGGCGTTGGCCTCCTGGAAGCCGCGCGCCCTCGTCGAGATCATCACCACGACCGAGATCACGAACAGCGCCACCGCAGGCACGAGCAGGAACATGAGCGCCCACCAGTTCATCGTCGGGAAGAAGACCTGGCCCACGAGCGGCGCCCCGAGCACGTCGACGATGACGGTGTAGATGCCGAAGCAGACCCAGGCGAACCCGACCGCAGGCAGGAAGGACGCGGCGATCTTGCCGAGCACGAGCTCTCCGTCGGTGAGCGGCGTGTAGAGAAGGCCCTCGAGCGTGCGGCGCTCCTTCTCCCCCGCGAAGCTGTTCGCGGCGATCACCGTTGAGAACATGACCGGCACGATCAGGAAGAAGCCCGAGAACAGGTACACGACGCCGATGTAGGCGGCGCGGCCGGCGGCGGTGAGGCCCGGGATGGCGGGGACCGCGGAGGCCGGGAAGGAACCGATGAAGTCCTTGAGGCCGTTGGCGGCGTCGGGCGCGGCCTTGATCGCGAGCAGGAACGCCACCGGATACCCCACCACGACCACGAGCGGGACGATGATGAGCGGCATCACGATCTGAGCCGTCGAGAACGTCTCGGCGAGGTCCTTGGCGAGCAGCGCACGGATGCGGCTGAACCTGATCACGAGGCCACCTCAGTCCCGGTCTGAGCTGCCGTGTCCGGAGCGGGATCCGGTGCGCCGGGCTGCGATCCCACGAGTGCCAGGTACGCCTCCTGCAGCGTGGGCGGCACATCGGCCACGCCCAGCAGGTCGTGAGGCAGTGCCGCGGCGGCACGTACGAACTCCGGCACTGCGCGCACGCTGCGCAGGTCCACCGCGATGTAGCCGTCGAGGGACTCCGCGTGCGTGGCGCCCGGGAGCGCGAGCAGTTCGCCCGGGGCTATCCGGACGCCGGGGGCGGGCGTGACGTGCACCCGTACGCGCGGTACCGCCGCGCGCGCGACCGCCGCTGGCGAGCCTTGGGCGCGGATGACGCCGCCCGCGAGCACCGCCACCTTCGTGCACACGTCCTCCATCTCGTCCAGGCGGTGCGACGTGATGAAGAAGGTCGTGTGCTGCGCGCGGCTCACCGTGCGGATGTAGGACATGAGTTCGTGTGACGCCTCCGGATCGAGCCCCGCAGTCGGCTCGTCGAGGTACACGAGGCTGGGAGCGCCCACCAGCGAGCGCGCGATGAGCAGCTTCTGCTTCATGCCTTTCGAGAACTTCTCGACGCGCTCGGCCGCGCGCGGCAGCAGGCCGAACATGTCGAGCAGCTCGTCGGCGCGCTGGTCGGCCGCCTTCTTCGCCAGCCCGTAGAAGCGGGCGAACAGCGACAGGTTGGCGCGAGCACTCAACCTGTCGTAGAGGTTCGTGTCGGTCTGGACGCCTACCTGAGGGCGGACCAGGTCCGCTCCCTGCGGCAGGTCCTGGCCAAGCACCCGGAGCACGTCGACCCGCGTGGGATCGAGGACGCCGTTGAGGATGCGTACCGTCGTCGTCTTGCCGGCGCCGTTGGGGCCCAGCAGCCCGAAGACCGCTCCACGGGGGATCTCGAGGTCCACACCGTCGAGCGCGGGCACCGCGTCGAACACGCGCGTCAGCCCCCGCACTTCGACCGCGAGCCCGCTTCCCGGGTCCGACATCCCTACAGCTCCTTCGTTCGGAATACCTCGGCCGCCGCCATCACGAGCAGCACGGCGAGGCCGCACGACGTGATCACCGGACTCAGTATCGCCGAAGCCTTGCCCGCGGCGAGGAGCGCGGGCGCCTGAACGAGACCAGCGGGCGTGAACCTGCGCAGCGGCTCGGACATCCCCGCGAGCGAGAGTGCGGCGAACACGGCAAGGCCGATGCCCGCCGCGCCGGCCTGCGACCCCAGGATCGAGGACAACAGCGTCATCACGCCCATGAAGAAGATCACAAGTCCAAGCCACGCCACCACAGCCGACCACAGAGGGCCGCCCGGCGACTTCCCGAAGACCAGCCGGGTCATGTCCCAGGTCACGACGGTTGTGATTCCGACCGCCACAGCCACGAACACGAAATGCACCGCCGCCTTGGCGAACACGTACGAGGTGCGCGAGAGCGGCTTCGTCAGCACGAGGATGGCGGTGCCGCTCTTGCGCTCGGACGAGATGAGGCCGCCGTAGATGATGATGATGGCGAAGAGCCCTATCTGGGACAGGTTCTTGATCCACTGCCCGTAGGCGTCCAGGTACGTCGGCTTGGGCATCACCTTGAGCAGGGCAGCGACCTGGTCGCCGCCGACCGCCTTCAGTATCTCCGGCGTGAACTTGGCCATGAGCGGCCCGGTCAGGGCGAAGAACAGCAGCATGCCGGGAAGCACCCAGATCCTCCAGGTTCGGACGATCTCGAGCACCTCCTTCCACGCGAACTGCAGGAACGCCCTCACGTGCGCTCACCCCCGACGAGTTGCACGAATACCTCTTCGAGTCCCATCTCCCCTGCTTCCATGCGCCGCAGGCACAGGCCACGCTGCGCGACCATCGCGGGGATGGCGCGGGCGGCAGCCTCCGAGTCCGAAACGGTGACGCTCACCGTCCCGTTCGTGTCGCGCACCACCGACGAGGCCCACGGCTCGCGGCGCACCGCCTCCGCCAGCTCGTCGGCACCCTCGGTCACTTCGATGAGCACCTTGCTGGCGCCGTAGCGCGACTTGAGTTCATCGATGGGGGCCTGAGCGACCACGTGCCCGTGATCGAGGATCGCCACGGTGTCGCAGATGCGCTCGACGTCGGCGAGGATGTGCGTGGAGAAGAAGACGGTGGTGCGTCCCCGCAGTGAGGCGAGCATGTCGAGCACGTCCTTGCGGCCCATCGGATCGAGCGCGCTCGTGGGCTCGTCGAGCATGAGCAGCTTCGGCGCGTTGATGAGCGCCTGCGCGACCCCCAGCCGTTGCTTCATCCCACGCGAGAAGCCGCCCACGCGTGTACGCACGCCGTCCAAGCCGGCCAGGTCCAGCAGGACCTTCACCCTCTCGTCGAGCGTTCGGGACTTCAGCCCGAAGAGCCCGCCCGCGAAGCGCAGGAACTCCTCGGCGGTCATCCACTCGTAGAAGCCCGGCACGTCCGGCAGGAAGCCGATCTCCGCGCGGACGTCGCCTTCGACGCTCGCCAGATCGTGCCCCAGAACGCGCACCGTGCCCGACGTCGGACGGGCAAGCCCCGTGATGATGCGCAACGTCGTGGTCTTGCCCGCGCCGTTGGGGCCGAGAAACCCGTAGATCGAGCCCTCCTCCACGTGCAGGTCCACGCCGTCCAGCACGCACGTGTCGCCGTAGCGCTTGGTCAGCTTCTCTATCTCGAGCGCGGCGGTCATCGCCCGTCGGTTTCCTTCGCGTCTCCGTAGAGCAGGTCGGCGGCGTTCTCGGTGCGGGCGCCCACCGGTGCCGCGGACGGCACCTCAGCGACCGCCGCGGCCTTGCGGCCGATCGCCAGGTACAGGATCGCGCCGATGGTGTTGACGAGCACGATGATCGCGACCCAGATCCACTTGTTGCCGAGAGCGACCTGCTCCACAGGCCTCTTATAGAGATCGACGAATGCGATCACATCGAGCACGAGCTGCACGACGATCAGGGCGCCGAGGCCGATCAACGCGGCGGTCGGCAGCTGGGACAGTCCTTCGAGTCCGTTCATCACACACTCCCCTTCTTCGATGTGGCTTCGAGGTCGCGCCGCTGTTCTTCGGCGCGGCCCACGCGTGACAGAGAAACGAGCATCGCGAACGGCACGAGGAATGCCGCTGCGATCCCCACGAACGTCGGGACCATCGTCTTGGTGCCGCCCGCGTACAACAGCGTCTGGATCAATTGCGAGAACGCGATGGTGCCGAGGAACGTGGCGGCAGCGGACGCGGCGACACGGTTGAGCGGAGCGCGCCGGCGCAGGTGCGTCGAGGCGGCCGCGGCCACCGGCGCCAGCGACATGACCGCCAGGAACCCTATCGCCCAGCCGCGCGCCCAGAAGCTGTCCGCCTCTCCGCCGACGTTCCAGTGCGCCGGCAACATCGCCGGGAGTCCGGCCCACGTCGCCGCCACGAGGCCGACGAACACGATCCCGAGCACCACCGGGAACAGCATCGTCGCGCTGATGATGCGCGGCGGCACCGAGGCGAACGGCTCGTCCTCGTCGTCCGGACGCACGAGGTGGAGTTTGACGGCGACCGCGCCGAAGTTGATGTCCCAGCCGATGCCGAAGACGCGCGGCACGAAGATCCGCGGATCGAGCGGGTTCCACCAGCGCTGGGCGATGCGGTCCGAACTCGGCACGCGCAGCTCGAACGGGACCTTGAGCAGACGGCCGTGCAGCGGGACGGTGTCCACGTCGGACAGGCGTTGCGACGGCTCATCGTCGCTCGATGCGTCGGCGTACTCCGCGGCCAGCGCCTCAGGCGCGCCCAGATCGGCCAGAGCACGCGTCACGTCGGCCGGGGTGCCCGAGGTATCGGCGAGTTGCTCGAGGATGTGCGTGCGCAGGTCGTCGACCGCGTCCTCGCACTCGCCGGCGGCGGCCAGGAGCAGCGCGCCGTGGACGCGCGTGAAGTAGGTCTCGACGAGTGCGGCGGCCTCCGGGCTCAGGCCACCCGTAGCGGACTGCGGCCCCGCGTCGCGTTCAGGTGTGCTCATCGCGCGTTCCCCTTCCCCAGCAGTTCGTCCATCGCCCCGGTCACGCCGTCCCAGGCACGAGCCATAACGTCGAACTCGGCGCCGCCCTCTTCCGAGAGCCGGTAGTACTTGCGCGGCGGCCCCACCGGCGACTCCCGCCAGACCGAGTCGATCAGTCCCGCCTTCTTCAGCCGCGAGAGCAGCGGGTAGACGGTGCCGGCGCTGATGGCCAGCCCCGGGTGCGAGCTCAGGCTCTCGACGATCTCGCCGCCGTACGCCTCCCCGCCATGCAGCAGCGCAAGGATCGCGAGTTCCACGACCCCTTTGCGGAACTGCGACAGACGGCTATCCGTGTCCGTGCCCATGACCTACGACCCTTCGTTTCGCCCGACCTCGGGCGGTCTACCGTGTTGTACCTACTTCCTTGTATCACACGCTAGTTGGTGACGCAAGATACCGGCATCGGGTTTCTTGTGTGGAGAGACGACCCGATCGTGGAGTGAGGATCGCCGGCGCCTGCGGTCAGCGCGATCGGCGCGTGGAGCGCCAGCTAGCGCGAACCCGCCAACCGATCGAACGCGGCGAGGTAGGCGGGCAGCAGCGCGCCGATGGTGAAGCGCTGGGCGATCGCTCTCCCCTGCCCCGGTGCGGGCCTCGTGGCGATGAGCTCGCGGAGACGGGCTGCCAGCTCCTCGGGTGAGCCGTAGCGCATGTGCGACGGGTAGAGCTCCGGATACGCCAGCCGATCGGGAACCAAGGGGAAGCAGCCCGCGTATGCCGCCTCCAACATCGCGAGGCCGAAGAACTCGTTGACGGCGGTGGACACCGCCACATCAGAGCTCGCCAGAAGGCCCGCGTACGCCTCACGGCTGTCCGGCTGCCCCAGATGCACCAGACGGCCACCAAGCGCCTGTCCGGCGCTCTCGAACGCGCCGGCGGTCTCCACGAACGCCTGTCCCGCCACCGCCACCTCGAAGTCGAGGCCCTCCCGCGCGAGTGCCGACACCACCCGGAAGAACGTCTCCGGGTCCTTGTCGTGCTCCCATCGGTGCGGCC
>JAHEXP010000029.1 GCA_023252055.1 Coriobacteriia bacterium | reverse complement strand
AGCTCAGTTGGTAGAGCAGGGGACTGAAAATCCCCGTGTCGGCGGTTCAAGTCCGTCTCTGGCCACCATAGAACTCTTCAGAAGCCGTCCCATCCGGGGCGGCTTCTCCGTTCAGCGCATGCGATCGACGCTTTGCACGGTATTCGCTCCTCACACACGCGAGACCGTTAGCAAAGGAGAGGTGCCGGTGAGAGTCGGGCCCAAGACGGCCGCATGGGCCGTCGCTGTATGTATGCTCGTGGCGCTGCCACTGCTGGCTTCCGGCTGCGCGCCCAAAGCCGCGTCCGGCGGCGCCGTTAGCTCGACCGTGAAGACGTCCCCTCCGAAAGGTAAGGGCATGAAGACCATATACGTCGCCGGCGGGTGCTTCTGGGGGATCCAGAAGTACCTGGACCAGATCCAGGGCGTCACCTACACCGAGGTGGGGTACGCCAACGGCGGATCCGCGTCGGCCACGTACGGTGACGGCAGCGGATACGCCGAGGCCGTGCGGGTCGACTACGACCCGGCGCGGGCGCCGCTCCCGTTCCTGCTCAGGGTCTTCTACAAGGCGATCGACCCCACGTCCGTCGACCGGCAGGGCAACGACGTCGGCACCGAGTACCGCAGCGGCATCTACTACACGGATCCCGCGGACCAGCCGGTCATAGCGGCTTCGCTCGCGACGCTCCAGAAGTCGCTGGACAGACCCGTCGCCGTCGAGACCGGGCCGCTCAAGGCCTATTCGAGCGCCGAGGACTACCACCAGAAGTACTTGGACAAGAACCCCGGAGGGTACTGCCACATCCCGCTGAACCTGTTCGCCGAAGCCGCTGCCGCGCGTCCGCTGCCATCCGACTTCCCCGCATCGTCAGGCGCATCGACGGAGACGTCCGCCTCGAAGTGATCATCGCGGCGTCTGGGGTGCCTGGCGGCGCGGGAAGAGTCATGTAGCGTACGGCCTGTGTGAGGCCCAGCCATCTGCCATCAAGGAGCCATTCCATGACCCCGAGCGAGGAGATCGACAACCTGGCAGCGAGTCTCACCGACTGGCGCGGCCCGATGTTCACCCGGCTTCGCGAGGTGATCCTCGAGGCCGATCCCGATATCGTCGAAGAGTGGAAGTACATGGGCGCGCCCGTCTGGTCGCACGACGGGTGCGTCGTGGTGGGCGGCGCGTTCAAGACCGCGATCAAGCTCGGCTTCCTGTGGGGGGCGAGCCTGCCCGACCCGGCGGGGCTGTTCAACGACGAGCTCGGTGGCAACCAGCGCCGCGCGATCAAGTTCTTCGAGGGGGACGCGATCGACGCCGAGCCGCTGAAGGAACTGGTCCGTGCCGGCGTCGCCTTCAACCAGGCGAAGAAGACCAAGAAGAAGTAGCCGTCTTGGCCCGCGCACCGGCGCGGAACATTGATTTTATTAAGGCGACACTTGATTTAGTTAATCCTTGGGTCTACTATTCGCGTAGAAAGCGAGGAGGAGACCCATGGGCAACGACTGGCACGAACTCACCGACCTGACCGGGGACCGCGCGTTCGCGGTCACTTCGGTCCGTCTCACGGGCAGCGGGATCGCGATCGAGGGCGACTTCGACCTGCCGCCCCTTGCGCGCCTGCGCTACGAGGACCAGGTCTTCGTAGCGGAGTTCCTGCGCAGCCACGGTTCGATCAAGGACATGGAGAAGGCGTTCGGGGTCAGCTATCCCACCGTCAAGGGACGTCTGAACCGCATCGCCTCCCAGCTCAGTCTCGTAGAGGTCGCCGTCGAACCGCCCGCTCGGACGGCCGCCGCGTCCGCCGACGACGTACTGGCGATGCTGGAACGCGGCGAGATCTCGGCCGACGAGGCCGCGGACAGATTGAGGCGATGACGGTGCCTCCGCTCTCGATGTGGCTGTGCATCGCCCCGCCCGATCGCCGGGCGATCCGCGTGTGGCTCCCGCTGTTCCTCGTGTGGCTGCTCCTGCTGCCGATCGGCGTCTTGCTGCTGATCGTCGCAGCGGTGGTGGACCTGGCGTTCCTGTTCACCGGCGACACGCGCGGAAGCTACACGGCGCTCTTCTTCCAAGGCCTCGATGTTCTCGCCAGCACGCGCGGACTGGTCGTGAAGATCCGCAGCACGCACACCGTCGTCGACATGACGATCCGATAGAAGGGACGACCCACCATGAGTGAAGACCGGGCACGCATCCTGAACATGCTGGCCGCCGGCACGATCACCGCTGACGAGGCGGAGCGCCTGCTCGACGCTCTCGAGACGCGCGCCCAGGCGCCCGCCGCGCAGCCGTTGCCGGTGATCGCCGGCGATCCCACGCCCCTGCTGAACGCCCTGCCGAAGTTCCTGTTCGTGAAGGTGGACAGCGCAGATGGCGACACCGTGGACGTGAAGATCCCACTGGCGCTGCTCCGATCGGGGCTCAAGCTGACGTCGCTGATCCCCCCTCAAGCGATGGAACAGTTGACCGCGCAGATGGGGGAGAAGGGCATCTCGATCGACTTCTCCAACCTGAAGCCGGAGGACATCGACGACCTCATCCAGGCGCTGCGCGAGATGGAGGTCAACGTGGACTCGAAGAACGGCGACAAGGTACGCGTCTACGCCGGTTAGGACGTTCGCCGAGGACCATCACGTGAGAGATAGAAGGAGGGCGCACCCGCAACGGGAGCGCCCTCCTTCCTCTGCCTCGAAGACCGCAGGATCGCGCCTTAGCGGCCGATTGTGCCACCGCCCGTCGCGAAACCCTCCCGAAGTGGCACCGCCCGTCGAAAAACAGGTGGACCGGACTCCATTCTAAGAGGGTTCTCAGGGGTATAATCCGGCTCAGCTATGCGACGCTCGATGAAGCGCGCCGTTGTATCGACGAGGTAAGGGGCAGGTGATGGAGATGGGGCACGGGCGGCTTAGCCGGAAGGTGAAGTTCGGCGTGTTCGCAGCGAGCCTGATGCTGGCACTCATGGTGCCGGTCATGGCGTTCGCCGCGACCGCGACGTTCACGAACCTTATTCCGGCATCCGGATCGAGTTCGACGGTTGCAAAGCCGACGATCACGATCACGGTGTACGACAGGTTCGGAGTTTCCGGGTCGAGCAACTACTCGCTCACCCTGGACGGCTCCAAGAAGACGACGAAGCTCACCCGCGTCAGCGGATGGGGCCTTCGCAAGTTCAAGCTCAGCTACGCCGTCCCGTCGAACCTCTCCATCGGAAGCCACACTGTCGTGGCTCGGGTGAAGGACGGCGAAGGCCACGTCTCCACAAAGACATGGAGCTTCACGGTCCTGGACAGCACGCCGCCGGTCACGACATCCGACGTCGCGCTGAACTACATCGGTCTTGCCAGCATCCACCTGTCCGCAACGGACAACGTGGAAGTCGATGAGACGTTCTACCGTCTCGACGGCGGCGCTGTGACCGAGTACGTGGGCTCGCTGAGCGTCATGTCCGCTGACGCCTACCACGAGAACCACTCCTTGGAGTTCTGGTCCGAGGACGAGGCCGGCAACGTCGAGGCCCATCACATGGTCTTCTTCATCGTGAAGCGCACGTTCGCCATGAACCACGCGCTTCCCACCGACGAGGCCAACTCCAGCTGTGTCCTGTCCGGTTGCCACGGCAAGGACCACCGGACCTCCACTCCCAAGGACACCACCCTCGCCGACATCCACAACTTCCAGCAGCAGCCCAGCGGCGAGATCCTGCCTCCGGGTTGCGCGGGGTGCCACTCCGGTGACGTCTCTCCCACGAGCGACTGCACCGCGTGCCACGGTCCGAACGGTCCTCACGGCGGCACGCACGAGGCCATCGCCAGTGAGCCCACCACCTCGGGCGCCCCGGTCTGCACGCAGTCCGGCTGCCACGACATCGCGGGTGGCGTCGTCGCCATCCACGAGGGCGATTGCGCAACCTGCCACGACTCGCCGTTCGCAACGGTCCAGGCTGTCGTCGCCGCTGGCGACGCCACGTGCGAGGATTGCCACTACAACGCGCACACGCCGGACTTCACTGCGATCCACGCGGCCGGCAATGTGCCCCACGCCACCGTGGCATCCGATGCGCCCACTTCGTGCGTCGGTGTCAACAGCGACTGCCACCGCTTCGCCAGCGTGATCACCATCCACGCGACGCAGCTTCCGGAGGGTCCCGCACCGCGCGGCTGCGCAACGTGCCACGACGGTTCGATCGATCTCCCGACGAGCGCGGCGAACTGCACGCAGTCGATGTGCCATCCGGACGGTCTTAGCGTCCACCCGGCACTCGAGACCTCGCCTTCCGCGCACGTCACGGTCAACACCTGCGCTTCAGGTAACAAGCTCTCCGGCTCGGGTTCGGCGTGCCACTCCTCTAACGTGGCCACCATCCACACGACCCGTCCGGTCGGCAGCGATATCGAGATCCCCGGCTGCGTGGCTTGCCACGGCGTCGGCGTCGAGCCCTCGAACAACTGCTCCGCTGAGGGTTGCCACGACGGCGACACGATGCCGCTGAACCCGCACGCCGATGTCACGTTCCACCAGCTCAGCACCCTGGGCGGCTGCGCCAACCCGCAGTGCCACAGCAACGACGTCATGCTCATCCATGGCGGCGGGATCAAGACGGCCCGTCCGGGCTGCGCCGACTGCCACACGACGGCACGCACCTCGTCGTTCACGTGCTCGGCAGCTCAGTGCCATCCGACGCTGAACACGGCCAACGATCCGCATAACGCGGTGTTCGACGTGTTCACGGACAACGGTCACGCATCGCTGCTCGCATGCAGCGCGTGCCACGCCCAGACGACCGGCATCAAGGCCTGCACGGAGTGCCACGGCACCTCCACGCTCGCCTCGCTCGGCTCCGTCAGCGTGGTCGCGACCTCCCCGGTCGTGGACTTCTCGGTCGGTCAGACGGTCACCCGCTCCGGCGGCAGCACCTACACGCCCACCGACGTACTCGCCGAGGTCAACAACGGCAACGCGTCGCGTCACAAGATCGAGGGCATCGCTGGTGTCACCGCGAACAGCGTCGGCATGCGGTCGCGTTTCGACGGCAGCCAGGGTTCCACGCTCGTCGACACCAACGGCGACACCGTGGTCACCACGTGGGGCGTCCCGACTGTGGACGTCTTCTGGGGCTCGAATGACGCGAGCGCTCCGGCCTCCGCCATGAAGGGCTTGACCCCGAACTCGATGATCCACTGCGAGGACTGCCACACCGGCTCGGACGTTGCCGGCGCCGCTGGCCCGCACGGATCGTCGGTCCAGTGGATCATCGACCCGAACTACCCCGGCCGCTACGAGCAGGGTGTGCTGTCGCACAGCGGCCTTGCGGTCAAGACGGCGTCCGGCATCATGACCCGCAAGAGCGTTGCGGCGACCACCACCGCCACGACGGATCTCGCCGACGGCACCACCGGCGCCTACGCGATGATCTGCGCGAAGTGCCACGACCTCTACAACGTCGGCACCGGCCTCACCGGCACGAGCAACAGGGCTCACGGCAGCCACCACTACGACAGGGTGGACGGCTCCGCAGACTGCATCTCCTGCCACGTCGCCATCCCGCACGGCTGGAAGCGCCCGCGCCTGCTGCTCGACAGCTCGGTGGACGTCGCTCCGTACAAGTCGCCGGAGATCCGCGGCCGCATCGTGTCCGGCCAGTTCGTTGGTATCGGCATGGGCCCGATCAGCGCTGGCGACGACCACTCGCTCGACGCCTCCGGCTCCGTACCGTGGACCGAGGCCAAGTGCATCGCTTGCGGTGACGAGCACGAGGGCGAGGGCAACCTCTCCGCCGCGTTCAGCATCACCACCACAGGCACCACCGTGGTCTACTACGCGACGACCGGCCCGACCATGGGCATCGCCGAGTACGACGTCGACGAGGATCCCGAAACCAGCACGGCTCTGCAGGAAGGCTTCGTCGACCTGTACAGCCCGACGATCCAGTACCAGGTGCCGGTCCTCACGTTGACCATGCCTGACGCACTGTCCCACGTCGTCGAGGTCGAGTGGACCGGGACGAAGAACGCCGCCTCGAGCGATACGTTCATCAACGTCGACAAGTTCGTGACGGGCGGGACTCTCACGATCGAGCAGACCGTGAACAGGTTCTCGTACGACGGCATCTGGACCACAGTCACCATCGCTGGTCCGTCCGCCGGCTCGTACACGATGTCGAAGGATCCCGGCAACGACTTCGCCAAGCTGAGGTAGACAAGCTCCACTAGTTACAAGTTCCGAGTGTCGATGGGGGGCGGGCAGCAGGTGCCCGCCCCCCATCGCGTCGGGATTGCCCGTCCAACGTCGCCCATGCTCTACTGGGACGTACCGCGGAAACATCTCGAGTACCCAAGGACGGTGAGAACGACGGTGCACACCAACGGTCGCCGACGCCCGATCTCCCAGGCGATCCGAGCGGCGATGCTGGTCTCGGTCATCTGCGTGGCCGGTCTGGCCATGGTCGTGCTGGCCGGGTGCAGTCCGGCGGCAGCGCCGAAACCTGTGGATCAGGGCGGTCTCGGCATGGCGGGATCCGCCGCCGGCGCGACGATCAAGGTGACGCGCGCGGCCATCGAGAGCACGCCGCCTGCTCCCGTCCTCGACACGCCGAAATCGGCCGTCAAGTCCTATCTCGCGTGGAGTTCGTACGCGTACCGGATCGGACTGTCTGATGTCGCATCCGCGACGATGACTGCCGCCGAGGGCGTCCGCATCGACGCCTACATCGAGCTCAACCTCCAGAAGAACCGTCTGATCGATCAGGGGCTCTCCTCCATCGTGTTCGGCAAGTCGAGCGTCGATGGCACCCATACGCTGATCCCGACGAAGGAGACGTGGGAGTACCGCTACGTCTCGACCGACACGGCAGGAAAGAGCGTCGGCGGCCCGTACACCGCGAGCTACGACACCATCTATACCGTGGTGAAGGGCGCTGACGGCACGTGGGTCGTGGACTCGGTTGCGGCCACCCCCCGCGGCGAGGTCAAGTGATCGCTGGGGCCTGGCGCGCTGCGGTCAAGGTCCTGCGCTCGGCGCGTCTGGCGACATGGCTCCTGGCTTTCGTGGGCGCGTGGTCGGTCGCGGGCACGCTCGTCCCGCAATCGAACGCCGGCCCCGATGTCGTCGCGAAGTGGGCGGCGGCGCATGCCGGCCTCGAGCCGGTCGTGCGCACTCTCGGCTTCCACGACGCGTTCACGTCGCCGGTGTTCACCGCGTGCATCGTCGTCCTCGCTCTGTGCACCGCCTTGTGCGCGTGGGAGCGGACCCGACTCGCGGTTGGGAAGGCGCGCATCCTGCGAAGGTCCGCAGTTCTCGACGCGAGCGCGCTGGCAGGCGATCACGACCTCGAGATCGCCTGCGGTCCCGCACTGAGCGGGGACGAGGTCCTGGCTCGCACCGCTGCCAAGCTCGGGGAACTGGGCGTCAAGACGAAGCGCGCCGACGGCGTGCTCGCGGCCGTCTCCAGCCCGTGGTCCGTGTGGGGCAGCCCGGTATTCCACTGGGCTCTCTTCGCATTGATGGTCGCCCTCATCGTGGGCAACCTCATGCGGGCGAGCGGGCTCATGGGCATCTCCGTGGGAGAGACGAAGACTGACGCACCCACCTCCTACGGCCTCGTACACGCCGGGCCGCTGTATGACTGGAGCCGCGTGCACCGCAGCATCCGGGTGGATGCCTTCGACCCGGCATACCGCAGCGACGGCATCGATCGTGGACCGACACCCACCGTTTCGCTGCTGGACGCTGCCGGCAACGTGCTCAAGACGCAGCGGGTCTACCCCAACATGACGCTCAAGAGCGGCACGCTCACGATCTACCCTTCGGACTTCGGCTTCACGACCGGCCTCACACTCCTGAATTCCAAGGGCGCCGAGACCGGCCACTCCGCTCAGTTGGTGGACTTCTCAGACACCAAGGACGGCACGTCCGCCTCCGGCTCGCTCAACGTCCGGGACAACGCGGGCAACGTGCTGCTGAGCTTCTCGGTCACGGTTCCGCTCGACCGGGTCGGCGGCGCTCTCGTCAGGCGCATCCCCAAGCAGCCGGCGGTCCGGGTGGTGGCGACGGGCCCCGACGGAGCGAAGGTGCTCGATGCGATCGTCCGGGAAGGCGCGACGGTGGTTCTGCCTACCGGCGATAGTCTGCGACTCGATGGCATCGACTACTACGCGAGGCTCTCGCTCGTCGACGATGGGTCGATCCCGCTGTTGTACGCGGGTCTCATCGTCGCGGTACTCGGGCTGACGCTTGCCGTCGCCGCTCGGCAGCAGATCGTCATGGCGACCGTGATCGAAGGCTCCGAGGGCACGAAACTTGCGCTCAAGATGCGACTGTGGCGTAACGCGTCGAGCAGCCGGAGCGAGATCGAATCCGAACTCGCCCTCGCACTCGGCGAAGACCTGGACACGAAAGAGAGCACCCCGTGACACTCGAGATCATCCTGATGTGGTTCACGCTGACGTTCTACGCCGCGGCGACTGCGACGTATGCGTTCGGCGTGACCTTCTCCAAGGAGAAACTGACGGGGAGGGCCCTGTACGTCGCTACCGCGGGGCTCGCCTTTCAGATCGCCTCGCTCGGCATCCGCTGGGAGCGGCTCGGCCACGGCCCGTATCTCGGCTTCTACGAGGTCGCGAACGCACTCGTGCTGTGTGTGGTCGCCTTCTTCGTGGTCGTGGCCTGGCGCAATCCGCGCTTGAGCGCCGCCGGGATGGCGATCATGCCTGTGGCGGTCGTTCTGCTCGGCGGCGCGATGCTTTCGTCGAAGGCAGGCCTGCCGATCACCGCGAAGCTTGCCAGCTACTGGCTCTTCATCCACGTGGCGTTCGCGAACCTTGCGTTCGCGGCGTTCGCGATCTCGTTCGGCTGCGCGGTGACCTACGTCATCCGCGTCCACTCCAAGACGGGGAAATGGACGGCGCGGCTGCAGAAGCTGCCTGCGCAGGACGTGCTCGAGAACCTGACCGTCCGGTTCGTGCTCGTCGGCTTCCTGTTCTGGGCGATCATGATCGCCACCGGCGCCATCTGGGCCAACGAGGCGTGGGGCTCGTACTGGAGTTGGGACCCGATCGAGACCTGGAGCCTGATCGTCTGGATCATCTACGCGGTGTACCTGCACGTCCGCTTCACGCTGAAGTGGCACGGCGAGCGGCTTGCCTGGTTCGCGATCGTCGCCATGCCGTTGGCGCTGTTCGCGCTCATCGGCATACCGCTCGCGTTCAACACGCCGCACGCCGGTATCGGCGGCCTGGGCAAGGACTTCTGATATGGACATGCTGATAGTCCTCAACAACTACCTGCACGATGTTGCGACAGCGGTCCTGCTCTCCAGCGCCGTGATCTTCTACGTGCTGGCACGCCAGGCCCGCGACGCAGGCGACGGGGAGAAGCGCTCGTTCGCCCGCGCGTACCGCTCGCTGACGCGGTTCGCGACCGGGGCGCTGGTGTGGATCATCCTCGGCGGCATCCCGCGCACCATCTTCTTCACGAAGTACGAGTTCATCCCGGCGGAGCTCAACGGGATCGTCCCGGACCTGATCATGAAGCACGTGATCCTGGTCGCGATGGTCGTGGCCGGGGTCATCATGTGGGTGCGCATGGGCAGGATCGCCCGCGAGTATTCGGCGGCGGGCGAGAAGTAGCGCGCCGGCACGTGTCAGACGAAAGAAAGGCCCCGCGGATGCGGGGCCTTTTCGTTGGAGCGCGCAGAGCGACGGACGCTACTCCGGCTTGCCCATGTCCAGGTCCTTCAGCGCCTCGGCCATCTCCGCCGGCATGTCGCCCGCGGGGATCTCCTTGATCGCCTCGACCATCTCCTTCGGCACCCCGAGGCCCATGACCTGCGCCATGCGCGCCATGCCGAGCCCCAGGAAATCGAAGTGGGCGCCGTAGTCCTTCATCATCTCTTTCATCGCCGAGAGCATGTAGCGGCGCTTGAAGCCCTCCGGAAGGGCGAGGATCTCCTTCATCTTGGCCGCGTAGAACGTCATGTAGCAGCGGCCGAGAGCGATGGTGATCTCCTCCATCGTCATCGCGTACGGCTCGATGATCGGCTCGACGAGGTTGTACTTCGAGTAGTCCCACACGCGGATGCGGTCGTGCATCTCTTCCCACAGCGGCGTGAACGGCATCGGCGTGATCACGGGGAACACGGCGATGTCCGGATTGAGGCGGATCGCCTCGGAAGTGGTCAACTTGATCGAGTCCCACGTCTCGTTCGGGAAGCCGATCATGAAGGATGCCTCGATCATGATGTCGTGCGCCTTGAGCAGGTCGATCGCCTGCTTGTTCTGGTCGACCGTTGTTCCCTTGTTCAGGCTGGAGAGCATCTCGTCCGTGCTCGTCTCGGCGCCGAGATACACGTGGATGATGCCCGCGTCGGCGTACTTCTGAAGGATGTCCGCATCGCGGATGATGTCCTCGACGCGCGTCTCGATGAGCAGGTGCACCGGCAGCTTAGCCTCGATGAGCAGGTCCAGTATCTGGATCCAGCGCTCGCGGTCACGGGTGGGGTACGCGTCGATGAGCGTGATGAACTCGACGTTGAACTCCTCGACGAGGCGGCGCATCTCAGCCACGACCTTCTTCGGATCGCGGGCCCGCCACTCGCCTCTCCAAAACAGGCGCTGGCTGCAGAACGAGCAGCCCATCATGCAGCCGCGGGACGTGAGCACCGAGGCCATGCGGCCGTACGGCTCGACGTTGTAGTGGTAGTCCGCCCAGTCGAGCAGGTCCCATGCGACCTCGAGGGCGTCGAGGTCGGCGATGTGCGAGCGCTGCGGCGTTGCGAAGACCGCGCCGTCCTTCATGTACGCGATGCTCTTGACCGTGACCGGGTCGCCGCCGGGAAGCGTAGCGAGCAGTTCGACCAGCGTCTCCTCGGGCTCTCCACGAACGACGTAGTCGGCGTGATTGGCCGTATCACTCAGGATCTCGTCGTACATGAACGTGGGGTGCGGTCCGCCGATCATCGTCACCGTGGAAGGGTCGATCTCCTTGGCGATGGAAAGGACCTTCAGCGCCGCGGGAACGGTGGCGGTGCTGATCGCGCCGGTCACCGGCAGATAGTCGAGCGTCATGACGAACTCGGGCCGGAACTCCTCGATCGCGCTGCGGACCTCGTCGAAGGTCAGCTTCTTGTTCATCGCGTCGAAGATCCTGGCCTCATGCCCGGCCTTGCGCGCCGCGCCGGCGAGGTACGCCAACTGCAGCGGCGGCCAGTTACCGATCGTCTGGACGCCCCAGCAGCTGTAGGGCGGGACAACGAAGAGGATCTTGCTCATAGGGGCTCTCCAATGGCCATGCGGCCGAACGGGGGATGCCCTTCACTTTACCACCGCCCAGGTCGCGCGACCGCGCGCGTCGCGCCTAACGGCGGTGCGTCCGGGGCGGCGCGAGGTAGCGGTGGTCGAGCTCGTCCCACCCCGCGTTGGTGAGTGCGACGGCGTACACGCTGCGCAGGAAGTCGAGCACCGCCTGACGCGGGTCCGGGCATGCGAGCACCGCGTCGTAGGGCAGCATCCATTCGCCCATGCTCTCGACCCAGCCCGCGGACTCGGGAACGACCGGGGCCTCGGCGCATCCCGGAGGAGTCGGGACGATATACGCGTAGAACGCGGGCGAAGGGGCGGAGTCGTCACCGGGCCAGAATCCGGCGTTCAGGTGCTCGGCGTCGAGGTCGTAGCGCATGATGAACCCCTTGTCCTGCGGGGGCTCAGCGTGCTTGCCCGAGAACAGCAGGACGGCGAGGTCGAAGGCGCCCCACCAGAACTGGACGCCGCTGCGGCCGAAGAACGTCGAGCGGAACTCCTCGAAGACGCCCTGGGCGGCGGCAAGGACCTGGAGGTAGCGCTGCGCGTGCGCGGGCTCGAAAGTGCAGTCGTGTGTGTTGAGGGAGAAGGGTGTCTCGTCGGCCAGCTCCTGTGGCTTCTCCCATACGTCGGTCGTGACTCCCAGGCCGACGAGCGCCGCATCGTAGTCACGCCAGACATCGGCGATGCAACGGCCCTGCCCCAGAGCGATCGTGCGCCTCTCGCCGGTGCTGGAACTCACCCACATGACCGACTCGAAGACGTCGACGCCCGCGTTGAGCAGGCCGCTGCCGCACGGCATGGCGCCGGTGGTGAACCCGCGTGCGTCGAGGTAGAGGCAGCTGTGCAGCCACTCGGGCTGAGGAGGGGCGAGTGCGAGGCGCGTCTTGCCCAGCATCTGCGTGCACATCTGCAGCGTCTTCTTCGTGGGTGCCCACTCCGCGTAGGGTAGTTCCGGCCATGCAGCCGTAGCGCCTGTCGCCTCGGTCATCGTCTCTCCGCCGTCCTTCCGTACCGTCGAGCATGTGTCGTCGGTACTGAACATACCCCGTGGGCAACGGTGGCCGTGGCCTCGGCGGGCGCACGAGCGGCCGGCCCCGCTTCGGGGCCGGCCGCTTCGAAGCCGTCGGGCCAGGTGACGCTACCAGGCGGACCCGTCGTCGACCGGTACGAGCACGATCATGGTCGCCGCGTGGGTGCCGTTCCTGAGGGTCCGCGTCTCGATCGACGTGATCCCCGCGTCCTCGATCAGGTCATCGGCGCTGGCATCGTGGTCGGCGGCGGTGCCGTCGGCCCACGCGAACTGCGTGCTGTCGTCTACGACGACGTCGTACACGTCGCCGTCCTCGTCCGTGGACATGAGTGTGAGGATGGAGGAATCGGAGTCGAACGAGACCACCTGCGCCACGATGTCGTCACCAGGCAGCGGGTCCTCGCCGGCGTACGTTGCGAGCGTGATGTCGTCGGCCAGCAGAGACCCGTCGTCCAGCTCCTCGGCGGTGAGGTCCTCGACGAAAGCGCCGGGGACGAGGTCGTCGATGGTCGGGTCGTCGGCGGGCATGTCGGCGTCGGGCCCGTCCTCGCCCCACACGAGCATGGTGTCCTCGTTGACGACCACATCGACGGTCGGAACGTCCTCGTCGTCGGTCTCGATCGTCAGGATCCCGGTCTCGGCGTCGAACGCCGCGATCGTGCCGGAGATCTGCTCGACGCCCTGCTCGTCGCCACCGTCGCCGTCCTCGATGGAGTCGGGCACCAGCGGGTCGGTGCCCTCGAAGAACTCGTCCGAGTTGCAACGGCCGTCGCCGTCGAAGTCCTCGTCGCCATCGCTGGTGCCGTTGTGGTCGGAGTCGGCCACGAGCGGGTCGCTGCCGATGGTGAACTCCTCGAGGTTCGTCAGGACGTCGCCGTCGAAGTCCTCGTCGCAGTCGAACGTGCCGTCGTCGTTGGTGTCCTCGGCCTCGGGGTCGGTCCCGACGACGTACTCCTGGCAGTTGGTCAGGCCGTCTTCGTCGAAGTCCTCGTCGCCATCGTTGACGCCGTTGTGATCGGAGTCGGCGACGCGCGGATTCGTCTCAAGCGCGAACTCCTGGCAGTTCGTGAGTCCGTCGCTGTCCGGGTCCTCGGCGGAGTCCAGCACGCCGTCTTTGTCTGTGTCGGCCACGCGGATGCTCGTCTTCGCTTTGACCTCGGCGAGGTTGACGAGCCCGTCGCCGTCGCGGTCCTCGAGACCGTCGCGCACGCCGTCCCGATCCGTGTCCTTGAGGCGCGGGCTCGTGCCGGCGAGGTACTCGTTGATCGCGGTGAGGCCGTCGTGGTCGGCATCCTTCTTCGCTTGGCTCTTCTTGAGGCTGAGGTGGTACTTCTTCTCCCACTTGTCCGGGATCTTGTTGTGGTTGCGGTCGGCTGTCTTCGCCATCGCCGGCGCCGTCCCGGCCAGCAGGATCACGAAAGCGGCGACGGCCGCGAGAACGAACCTGGAACCCGATCTCATGGAAGAGCCCTCCTCTGTAGCCAACAACGCCCCGGTGCCTACACGGGGGTATCGGCTCGACGGCCCCCGCGCTTGAGCACGCGGGGGCCGTTCCGACAGGAGGTGGGCTCCAGACCCTCGGGGTGCCGGGGAGAGCGGCGCCGTCAGAGGTTGACGTGCGAACCGTCGCACCACGGCGGATCCTGCGTGAGGCCGCAGTTGCAGATCGCGACGGTCTTGGTCTCATCGATCGTGAATGACAGTGGCTCGATACCGGTGCCGACGTGCGACCCGTCGCACCACGGCGGCGTCTTCGTCTTCCCGCAGCGGCACCATGAGTAGGTGCCTGCAGCGAGTTCCGTCACCAGCGGGTGGACGTCGGACCGGTCGTTCTCGAAACGCATGGCTGCCTCCTTCGACGCGAGAGTGTCCTCATCATCAGGTACCCAACTGGGTGCCGAGCGTGCGGGGATACACGGATCGGCCCGGGAGGTCCGGCCGGCCCCGCGTCCACCGCCCCGGCCCGCGGGGTATGATTGCCTCGGGCCGGACGCAGGCCCTTTGACGTGCACATTCGTGTGCACACCCGAGGGGGAGGTCACCCATGCGCGGCGCGTATGCCATCGGGATCGATGTGGGCGGCACGCGTATCGCCGCGGGGCTCGTCGAGCGCAAGGGCCGCATCGTCCGTGAGTCCAAGATCCTCACACCCAAGACCGCCGGCCCGTTCGGCATCGTCGATGCGATCGTCGGCATGGTGGAGGAGATCACCGCCGGCGTGCACGCGGCCGAGATCGCGGGAGTGGGCATCGGGCTTCCGGCGCAGGTCGATTTCACGCGGCAGTCGGTCGAGTACTCCACGAACCTGCCGCTCGGCGGCGTGGACGTCCGCGGTCTCGTGATGTCTCGCCTCAAGTACCCGGTCACGATCGACAATGACGGCCATACCGCCGCGCTCGGAGAGTCCCGGTTCGGCGTCGCCAAGGGCGTGAAGGACTTCGTCATGGTCACGCTGGGCACCGGTGTCGGCGGCGGCGTGTTCATCGGTGGGCGGATCATGCGCGGCTCCCGTGGCTTCGGCGGGGAGGTGGGCCACATCGTCATCGACGTCGACGGTCCGCCGTGCCCGTGCGGAGGCCGCGGCCACCTCGAGTCCTACGCCGCGCGCCCCGCGATCATCCGCGACGCTCGCCGTGCCGCGGCGACCTACCAAGGCTCCAGCATCACGCGTCTCGCCGGTGGTGACGAGGACGCGATCACTGCCGAGGTCGTCATCGACGGTGCGAACTCCGGCGATGAGGCGGCCGTCGAGATCATGGGCCACGTCGGAGACATGCTGGGCGAGGCGCTCGTGGGGATCGTGAACATCCTGAATCCCCAGGCCATCGTCGTCGGCGGCGGCATCGGGGAGAGTTGCCCGCTCGTCAGCGAGAGGGCGGCTGCGCGGGTGGCAGCCGAGGCTCTGGCCGGCCGACGCGACGTGAAGGTGCTCATGGCAGAGCTGGGCAACGACGCCGGAGTCGCGGGCGCCGCGGCCCTGGCCTTCGAGGACCACGACTCCCGGGAGGGGCTGCACTGATGCCGTCCACCGTCTATTTCGCCCCCGTCCGCTCGGTCAAGAAGCGATCGATGATCTCGCGTGTGGGGGCCTTGCTCGACCGCGCGGGTCTGAAGGACGCGATCGACAAGGACGACCTCGTCGCGGTGAAGCTCCACTTCGGTGAGGCGGGGAACACAGGCTTCGTTCATCCCGTGTTCGTGCGCGAGGTCGTCGCGCGCATCAAGGACAGGGGAGGCAAGCCGTTCCTCACGGATGCGAACACGCTCTACAGCGGGCAGCGCGCAAACGGCGTGGACCACATCGCGTGCGCCATACGCAACGGGTTCTCCTTCGCGACCATCGAGGCGCCGATCATCATCGCCGACGGCATCGACGGTCGCGAGGCGGTGGACGTGCCCGTGGATGCGAAGCACTTCGACACCGTCCGCATCGGCTCGGCCGCGGTGCATGCGAACGCGATGGTCGTCATCACGCACGTGAAGGGCCACGAGGCGACCGGGTTCGGCGGCGCTCTGAAGAACGTCGGGATGGGGCTCGGGTGCCGGTCCGCCAAGCAGCGGATGCACGCCGACTTCAACCCGGACGTCATCGTCGAGAAGTGCACCGCGTGCCGGCGTTGTGAGCAGCGCTGCCCCGTTGGCGCCATCGCGGTGGGCCCGGACCGCGTCGCCGTGGTCGACTTCGATGTCTGTTACGGCTGCGGCGAGTGTGTCGCCGCCTGCTCCTACGGCGCGATCGGCATCCAGTGGAAGACGACGCCGATCGCGATCCAGGAGAAGATCGTCGAGCACGTGATGGGCGCGGTGGCGGGCAAGGAGGGCAAGGTCGTCTATCTGTCCTTCGTCACGGCGGTCTCGCCCGACTGCGATTGCTGGAGTTTCTCGGACGCCCCGATCGTGGGGGATATCGGAGTCCTGGCATCGACAGACATCGTGGCGATCGACCGCGCCGCCTACGATCTCGTCACCGCGGCGACCGGACTTCCCGGCTCGCGCGGTGAAGGGCTGGCATCCGGGGAAGACAAGTTCACAGCGGTCACCGGCATCGACGGCACCGCTGCGATCGCGTATGCGGAGGAATGCGGGCTCGGCGTCGCCGACTACGAGCTCGTGACGGTGGAGTAGGGGCAACCGGTCGAGGAAGGGCGGGGACCGATGGACTACATGGGGATCCTCAAGCGTGCATGGAACGTCACCTGGAAGTACAAGGTGCTGTGGGTGCTCGGCTTCTTCGCGGGCGCCGGCGGATCCGCTGGCAGCGGATCATCGCGGTGGACGAACAACACGCCGTACTCGCCGACGGATGCTGCCCGCTTCCAGGCGGTCGTCCAGCAGTACGCCGGTCTCATCCTCTTGGGCGTCGTGCTCGCGATCGTGATCGGCTTCGTGCTGATCCTCATCAGCGTCGCCGCGCGCGGCGGTCTCGTGCACCTCGTCAACGAGGCCGAAGAGGGCCGCGAAGTTCGGTTGGGCGCCGGCTGGCGCGCGGGCTTCTCCAAGTGGTGGAGGCTGTTCGGCGTTTCGTTCCTCGCGGCGCTGCCGCTGTTGATCATCGGCTTCATCGTTGCGGCGATAGTCGGAGCCAGCCTGGTGACGGCCTTCGCAGCCTACTCTCAGAGCGGGTCCAGCCAGCAGTTGGCTCAGGCCATCGTCGGCCCCCTGCTCGGGGCTGGATGCTTCGTGCTCATCCTGGGTCTGTTCGCCGTCTTCTTCGGGATCGTGCTGGGTATCGCGGGTAACCTCGGGATCCGGTACGTCATGCTCGAGGACCGCGGCGCGATCGACTCGCTCAAGCAGGGCTGGCATGACGTGTGGAGCAAGCGTGGAGCCGTCGCGATGTTCTGGGTGATGTGGCTCGTGGCCATCATCGTCGGTGTCGCGTTCGCCGCGGTCGCCGCCATCTTCGCGGTCCCGGCGATCGCCGTGTCGGGTGGCTCGCCCGCGGCCGCCGGTTCGCTGGCCGGGCTCGCGGGCCTCGTCCTGCTCGTGCCCGCAGCGATCTACGGCACGTTCATCGAGGCGTCGTGGACGGTGTTCTTCCGCCGGATGACCGGTAAGGAGATCGTCCCGATGGCCGCGGCCGCCATGCCCGCAGGCGCGTATCCGCCTCCGCCGGCCTACGCTCCCGCGCCGCCGGCGCCGCCGGCCGCGCCGATGCCGTACGTGCCTGCACCGCCGGCGCCGCCGATGATGTCGCCTGAGCCCATGCCTGAGCCGATGGCGATGCCCGAGCCTGAGCCGATGCCCGAGCCCATGCCTGAGCCGATGGCGATGCCCGAGCCCATGCCCGAGCCGTCTGCACCGCCGATGGAAGAGCCGCCGTCCGAACCCACAGATGGCTGACGGTCGCCTCGTCGTCTGTGCGACCCCGATCGGCAACCTCGGTGACGTGACCCTTCGCGTCATCGAGGCGTTGAAGGCCGCCGACGTGATCGAGGCCGAGGACACACGAGTCACGCGCAAACTACTCGCGCGCTACGAGGTGTCCACGCCGCTGGAGGCGTATCACGCCAAGAACCTGGAGCGGCGAACTCCTGAGGTCGTAGGGCGAGTCGCTGCAGGCCAAGTGGTCGCACTGGTGAGCGACGCCGGGACGCCGGGCGTGTCCGACCCGGGTGCGCACCTCGTCGACGCATGCATCGACGCCGGGCAGTCCGTGGAGGTGCTGCCCGGCGCCAGCGCCATCCTAGCCGCGCTCGTTGCGAGCGGGCTGCCGACCCACGCTTTCTACTTCGGCGGGTTCCTGCCGCGCAAGGCGGGCGATCGGATCCGGGCGCTCGAGAAGGTCGCCACGCTGGACGCGACGCTCGTCTTCTACGAGTCGCCGCGAAGGACCGCGGCCACGCTGGCCAGCCTCGCTGAGGCGATGCCGGGGCGGCAGGCGGTCATGGCCCGCGAACTCACGAAGTTGCACGAGGAAGTCGCGCGTGGCGACGTGGGAGAGTTGGCGTCGCGGATCGCGGGACGAGAACTCAAGGGCGAGGTCGTGCTGCTCGTCGGGCCGCCTGCCCGCGGACACGAGGCAACGGCCGTGGATCCGGTCGCGCTGAAAGACCAGGTCGACGTGCTGGTCGCACAGGGTGCGAGCCGAAAGGACGCGGTGCGCGCGGTCTCTGAGCGCACCGGTGTCGCACGCAACACCGTCTACGAGGCCGCGCTCGGGACTCGCCGCCCGGGTGAATGAAGACGCGGCGTGAGCATGCGCTCACGCCGCGTCGCAGCAGTGCGGAGATCCAGGTTCGAGCAGGTCTAGAGGCGCTTGACCAAAGCCACGCAGTCGAGGCAGATGGCGCGGTCGTTGACGACGATCGTCTCTCCGCTGCTGCCGCAGATCGCGCAGTTGTCGTGCGACTTCTCCAAGATGATGCGTTCGCCCTCGACTGAGATCGAAAGGGGGTCCTTCACACGGATCCCGAGGGTGCGCCGCAACTCCATGGGGAGCACGATGCGTCCCAGGTCGTCGATGCGCCGAACGATACCGGTGTCGTTCATATCCGTGTCCCTCCCGTTCGTGTCGGCGGTGGTTGCTAGAATGCATTTGGGTGGCCGACACGTTACCCCAGATTACCGTATCCTTCCTACCCCCGGAGAGAGCGCCAGAAACAACCATGGAACGCCCTTCCTTTTATCTGACGACCCCGATCTACTACGTGAACTCCGTCCCTCACCTCGGGACGGCGTACACGACCGTCGCCGCGGACGCCCTCGCGCGTTACCGCCGCATGACCGGCTACGACGTCCACTTCCTCACCGGGCTCGACGAGCATGGTCAGAAGGTGGCTCAGGCCGCTGAGCAGAACGGCATGACGCCCCAGGACTGGGTCGACACGATCGCGCCGAAGTTCCTCGAGGCGTGGAAGCTGCTCGACATCACGAACGACGACTTCATCCGCACGACCGAGCCGCGCCACGAGGCCGGCGCGCAGCAGTTCCTGCAGGTTCTGAAGGATCGCGGCGATCTGTATCAGGGCCACTACGAGGGCTGGTACTGCCTGCCCGACGAGACGTTCTACACGGAGGACCAGCTCGGCGAGAACAGCACCTGCCCCCAGTGCGGCCGCGACGTGCAGTTCGTGAAGGAGGACAACTGGTTCTTCCGGCTGTCCGCCTATCAGGACCGCCTGCTGGCCTACTACGAGGAACACCCCGACTTCATCCAGCCCGATACCCGGCGCAACGAGGTCATCTCGTTCGTCTCCGGCGGACTCAAGGACCTCTCGGTCAGCCGCACCACGTTCACATGGGGGATCCCGCTTCCGTTCGCGCCGGAGCATGTGATGTACGTGTGGTTCGACGCGCTCATCAACTACATCACCGCCGTGGGCTTCGGCGCCGACGGCACGCCCACCTTCTCGGGTCCGCTCGCGCACTACTGGCCCGCGCAGTACCACTTCGTGGGCAAGGACATCATCCGGTTCCACTGCACGATCTGGCCGGCCATGCTCATGGCGGCAGGCATCCCGCTGCCGGAGAAGGTCTTCGCACACGGCTTCCTGCTCACCAAGGGCGAGAAGATGAGCAAGTCGACCGGCAACGCGGTGACGCCCGCATCGCTCGTGGAGCGGTTCGGGGTCGACGCCTACCGCTATTACTTCATGCGCGACGTCCAGTTCGGCACCGACGGCTCGGTCTCGGTCGAATCGATGGTGCAGCGCTACAACGCGGACCTCGCCAACGACTGGGGCAACCTCGTCTCGCGCCTGTTCAACATGACCGAGAAGTATTGCGGTGGGGTCGTCCCGGCGGTACCGGTGCCCGCCGACGAGGACCAGGACATCCTGCGCATCGCCGCGGGGCTGCCGGACGCCTACGAGCTCCGCATGCAGTCGCTGGACTACGCGGGCGCGCTGGAGGCCGCGTGGGAGCTCATCAAGCGCACGAACCGCTACATCGAGGACTCGGCACCGTGGAACCTTGCGAAGGCCGACGAGACGCGCGGGCGCCTGGAGGCGGTCATCTACACCGCGCTCGAATCGGTCCGCATCGCCGCGCTGTTCGTCGCCCCGGTGATGCCGAACACGTCGCGCGAAGTGTGGCGGCGGCTCGGACTGGGAGACATACACGACGTGACCGATCTCGCGGCCGCAGCCGTGTGGGGCGGCCTGCCAGCCGGATCCAAGGTCGAAAAGGGCGAGGCGCTGTTCCCTCGCATCTACGAGGACGCCGAGTAGCACCGCCGAACAGTTCCGGAGGCACGATGGCCGAGGCACGCGATCGCGTCCCCGTATTCCCCGGTTCCGGGAAGACCGTCGTCCTCCCGCGACTCGGCTCGCCCACGGCGGACACGCACGCCCATCTCGATATGCTCGCAGACCCGGTGGGCGCGTTGGTGCGCGCCGCGCGTGCCGGCGTCGTCCTGATCTGCTCGATCGTGGATCTCACGGAAGAGCCCGAGTTCACACTCGACCGGCTCTGCGGGTGGTTGGCTGACGCCGGGGAGGCCCTGCGTTCCTCCCAGGGCGAGACAGTCGGAACTCCGGGCCTCCCCGGCGTCAGCCCGCCCGACGTGCGGCTGGTCTTGGGCGTGCATCCCCATAACGCATCGAAGTACGACGATGCGTTGCACGAGCGGTTGCGCGCGACGGTGGGCGGGATGCCGGCGGGCCTCGTGGTGGGCCTCGGCGAACTCGGGCTCGACTTCCACTACGACCACTCGCCGCGCGACGCGCAACGGGACGCATTCCGGCGACAACTGGCGCTCGCGCACCAGCTCCATCTGCCCGTGACGGTGCACCTGCGCAACGCGCACGATGAAGGACTCGCGATCCTGCGCGAATGCGGCGTCCCCGAGGCCGGGTGCATCATCCACTGCTTCACCGAGGGGCCGGAGACCGCGCGGGAGTTCCTCGACCTGTCGCCGTCGGTGTTCATGTCGTTCGCCGGGCCCGTCACGTTCGCCAAGGCGCAGCAGATCCGCGACGCGCTTTCCGTCATCCCGATGGACCGTGTGCTCGCCGAGACCGACAGCCCGTTCCTGGCTCCGGCGCCGTATCGGGGTGAGGCGAACGAGCCCGCGTTCGTGGTGCTCAACGTCGCGAAGATCGCGGAGGTCACCGGCCTGCCCCTCGCCGAAGTGGCCGCACAAACCTACGTGAACGCTCGCCGGGTGTTCCGTCTCGGGGGATCGGTCACCGAGGAAGGGATGCTCTCATGAGCGACCGGACCACGAAACCGCGCGTGCTCGCGATCGCCGGCAGTCCACGCCGGGGCGGCAATAGCGACGCCCTGCTCAACGCGTGCGCGGACGGGGCCCGGGCGGCGGGGGCGGACGTCGACCTGCTCGTCGTCTCGGAGGCGGGGATCCACGCATGCACCGGGTGCAACGGGTGTTTCGCGGACGGTCACTGCATCGTCAGGGACGGTATGCAGGACGTGTACCCGCGCATCGACGCCGCGGACGCGATCGTCGTGGCGACGCCCGTGTTCTTCGCCACCGTGCCCGCGGTCCTGAAGGCCCTCTACGACCGCTGCCAGCCATATTGGGCCCGCCGGTACGTGCTCCACCAGCCGGTGGAGCGCAGGCGACCCGCCGGCCTTCTCGTGGTGGGCGGCGGAGGCGAC
>JAHEXP010000069.1 GCA_023252055.1 Coriobacteriia bacterium | reverse complement strand
GGCGCCGGCGGAGAACCGGTCGTGCACGCGACGTTCCCCTGGATGGTCGTCGGCGGCGTGAGCGTGGAGTTCGGCCTGCTCGTGGACGGACTATCCGCGGCGGTGCTCGTGATGGTCGCGGCCGTGGCATGCATGGTCTTCGTCTACGCCACCGGATACATGCACGGTGACGAGCGCTACACGACGTTCTTCGCGATCTTCTCGTTGTTCACCGCGTGCATGTTCGGGGTCGTGACCTCGTCGAGCCTGCTGCAGCTGATGGTGTTCTGGGAGGTCATGGGCCTCTGCTCGTTCCTGCTGATCGGCTACTACTACGAGCGTCCCGAGGCGCGCCGCGCCGCGTTCAAAGCATTCATCACTACTCGCATCGGAGATATGGGATTCCTGCTCGCCGTGGCTGCGCTGCTCGGCCGCTTCCACACGCTCGACATCCCGACCCTCATGCACGCGATCGAGGGGACGCCCGCTTCGTTCCTGTGGCTGATGTCGGCGCTGCTGTTCATCGGCGCGCTCGCCAAGAGCGCCCAGTTCCCGATGTACATCTGGCTGCCGGACGCCATGGCCGGCCCCACGCCCGTCTCCGGCCTCCTGCACTCGGCGACGATGGTCGCCGCCGGCGTGTTCCTGGTGACACGCACGTACCCGCTGTTCGAGGCCGCGAACTTCCTGCCCATGATCGCCGGCGCGGGCATCTTCACAGCCATCTTCGGCGCGCTGCTGGCCCTCACCGAGACCGACATCAAGCGCACGCTGGCGTACTCCACCATGAGCCAGCTCGGGTACATGATGGCCGCGCTCGGAGCGGGTGGGTACGTGGCCGCGGTGTTCCACCTCATCACGCACGGGTTCTTCAAGAGCCTGCTCTTCCTGAGCGCGGGCTCGGTGATCCACGGAGCGCACACACAGGACATCCGCGAGATGCGCGGCGTGGGCAAGACGATGCCGTGGACCGCGGCCTGTTTCCTCGTAGGGGCGTTGGCGCTCGCGGGCATCCCGCCGCTTGCGGGCTTCTTCTCGAAGGACGCCGTGCTGGCCTCGATCCTGGGCTATGCCGGCACAGCCCCCGTGCGCGGTGGCCTCATGCTCGTGGTGGGGCTGATGACCGCGGTGCTGACCGCGTTCTACATGTTCCGGGTCTACTTCGGTGTGTTCACCGGGCCCGGCAAGCGCTACCACGAGTCGCCGCCCCGTATGCTCGCGCCGATGGTGGCTCTCGCAGCGGCAACGGTGGTGGTCGGCGCGATCAACCTGCCCGGGGTCGAGGGCTCGCTCGCGGGCCTGCTCGAGCCGGGCGTGATCGAGCGCGCGGTTCCGTGGCTGATGGTGCTGTCGGCCGTGGCGGCGGGTGCGGGCCTCTACATCGCGTGGGAGTCGACGCGGCTACGGGCGGCCCTACATGGCACCGGGCCGCTGCCGCGCAACCTGCAGCGCCTGTACGGTGGCATCTTCCTGCGGCCCGTCTTCCGCGTGTCGCGGTTCCTGCGTGAGCTGCAGATGGACCAGATCATCATGGGCCTGGTCGTGGGCCCGGTGGTGTGGCTGTGCGAGGTGGCGGCCAAGTTGAATCCCGACGTGCTCTATATGGCGGTCTTCATCGGAGGCACCCGGCGCGTGGCCGAGGCCCTTGCCGCCATCGACGTCAGCGTCGTCGATGGCGCCGTCATGGCCGTGGGCCGCGCGGGCGTGGGCGCGGCGCGGGCGTTCGGGTTCGCCGACAAGCGCGGGATCGACGGTGCGGTGGATGGGGTCGCGGGCGGCACGGTCGCGCTCGGGCGGGTCTTCAAGCGCCTGCAGACCGGCGTCACCGCGAACTACGCGCTGTTCATGATCGTGCTGGGGGTCGCCATCTTCTATCTGGCGTGGTGGTTGGTCCGATGAAAGGAACACCTGTGCTGAGCCTGCTCATCCTGGTCCCGCTCCTGTCCTCCGTGGTGGTGCTGCTGCTGCCGGCGGCCCAAGAGCGGCTCATCAAATGGCTGACGGTCGCGGCCGCGGCGGGAGCGTTCGTGTGGTCGCTCGTGATCGCCGCGAACTTCACCGTGGGCTCGTCGGCGATGCAGATGGTCCAGTCGGTTCCCTGGGTCCCGACGATCGGCATGGCGTACAAAGTCGGCATCGACGGGCTGTCGCTGCCGCTGATCCTGCTCACGACGCTGCTGTGCCTGCTCTCCGCGATCTACACGCTGCGCCTCACCAAGCAGGTCAAGGTCTTCTGTTTCCTGCTGCTTCTTCTCGAAGTGGGCATGATCGGCGTCTTCCTCGCGCTCGACGCTGTGCTGTTCTACGTCTTCTGGGAGCTCGTGCTCGTCCCGATGTTCTTCATGATCGGGATCTGGGGCGGCGACAACCGCCGCTACGCGAGCGTGAAGTTCTTCATCTACACGCTGGTGGGCTCGGTCGTCATGCTCCTGGGTCTGCTGCTCCTGTACTTCTGGGGCCCGAAGACCTTCGACATGCAGGCGATCATCGCGTGGGGCCAGGCCGGCAAGTTCTCGCTGCAGCAGCAGTACTGGATCTTCGGTGCGCTGTTCCTGGGCTTCGCGGTCAAGGTGCCGATCTTCCCGTTCCACACGTGGCTCCCCGACGCGCACGTCGAGGCGCCAACCGTGGGCTCGGTGCTGCTCGCCGGCGTGCTGTTGAAGATGGGCGGCTACGGCCTGCTGCGGGTGTCGCTCGCGGCGCTTCCGCAGGCGTTCACCGCCTTCTCGCCCTACCTCGCGGCGCTGGGCGTGATCGGCATCGTGTACGGCTCGGCCGTCGCGCTCACCCAGAGGGACCTCAAGAAGATGGTCGCCTACTCGTCGGTGAGCCACATGGGCTTCGTGGTCCTGGGGATCGCCGCGGCCAATGCGGGCGGCATCGACGGCGCCGCCATGCAGATGTTCACGCACGGCATCATCACCGGCATGCTCTTCTTCCTCGTCGGAATGGTCTACGAGCGCTACCACACCAAGGAGATCGCGAAGCTGCGTGGCGTCATCGCCGCCATTCCGGCGCTCGGTGTCCTGTTCACCTTCGCGTCGTTCGCGTCACTCGGGCTACCCGGGTTGGCCGGCTTCGTGGGCGAGTTCAACTCGCTGCTCGGCGGACTGCAGGCGTTCCCGCTCACCACGGCGTTCGCGGTCATCGGCATCGTCCTCACGGCGGCGTATTTCCTGCGCACGATGCAGGCGGTCGTATTCGCGCCGGCTGAAGAAGGCTCCGCCGTGTACGACGGGCCGAGCAAGATGGCCGGCACCGAGCTGACGGCGGTCGTGCCGCTGGCTGTTCTGACACTGGCGATCGGGCTCTACCCCGCGCCCTTCTTCGCCGTCGTCGACCCCGTGGCCCGCGCACTGGCCTCGCTCGTGGTGCGGTGACGTTGGTGACAGCCGTCCTCGCTTTCTCGCCCGAGATCGTCCTGCTGCTCGCCGGAGTGGGCGTGTTGCTGTTCGACGCCATCTGGCCGGGGCGCGGGCGCGTGGAACGCTGGATCACGCTCGTCTCTATGGGGCTGGCAGCGGGGTGCGCGTTCCTGGTGTCGCAGCAGCCCGCGCTGTACGGGACGTACTTCTCTGGGGCGTTGCGCGTCGACGGGACGATGACGTTCGCCCGCCTGCTGTTCATGGCGGCAGGGTCGCTGGTGGTCCTCTCTTCGTGGGCGACGCAGGGGGAGGGCGACACCGCCGAGTATTACGGGCTTCTGCTGCTCTCGTTCCTCGGGGAGGCGGTCATCGTCTCGTCGCAGACGCTGCTCGTGCTCTTCATCGGGATCGAACTGCTGGCGCTCCCGTGCTACGCGCTCATGGCGATCCGCAAGCACCATGCGGGCGCGGTGCGGGCGGCGCTCAAGTACTTCCTGCTGGGGATGTTCGCATCCATCGTGATGCTCTACGGCGTGGCGCTCACGTTCGGCGCGCTGCACACGATCGGCTACGCCAACGGGCTGTTCCCGGCGCCCGCCACGCTGGGGGCCGCGCGCGTGGCGGTGGCGATGATCGCATTCCTGTTCATGTTCGTGGGCCTCGGGTTCAAGGTCACTGCTTTCCCATTCCACTTCTGGAGCCCGGACGTGTACGCAACCGGCTCAACGCCGATCGTGGCGTACGTGGCCACCGTGCCGAAGGTCGCGGTCATGCTCGCGCTGTGGCGGATGCTCGGCCCCGGCTTCGGAGCGGCGTACCCGCTGGGGCAGGCGTTCATCGCGATCGTGGCCGTCGCGTCGATGGTCTACGGCAACGTGGTGGCCCTTCTGCAGGACGACGTCCGTCGTATGCTCGCGTACTCGGGTGTGGCCAACACCGGCTACATGCTCATGGCGTTCGTGGCGGGCGGCGCCGCGTCGGGCAGCGCGCTCGCGTTCTTCCTGGTCGTCTACGTGTTCGGCAACCTCGGCGCGTTCCTCGTGGTCATGGCGCTGGGCGTCGACAAGCCGGTGTCGATGAAGGAGTTCTCGGGGCTCGGTGCCCGCAACGGCCTCGTGGCCGCCGCGATGGCGGCCTGCCTCTTCTCGCTGGCCGGGACTCCGCCGCTCGGCGGGTTCTTCGGCAAGTTCGCCCTGTTCAAGGCGGCCGTGGACGGCGGGTTCGCCTGGCTGGCGCTGATCGCACTGATCACCACGGTCGTGTCCGTGGGCTACTACCTCAAGATCGCCTCGCAGATGTACGGCAACATCGTGGCGCCGGACGAGGGCGACGCGGCGGGGTCCGCTGTGCCCTCAGGGCGACTGAAGGTGGCCCCGGCACTGACCGCCGCGATCGCGATCTGCGCGCTGGCGGCGCTGGTGCTCGGGGCGGTCGGGGTGCGGTTCTTGGCGTAGGCCGGCCCTGATCCTCGGGGCGGCTGGTATACTGTGCGCCCGCTCGAGTGCGGGTATCTTCGATGGGACCGCCTGGACTCCGGGGACGGAGCTGGGACGGCGGATCGAAAGGAGGACGCCGATGAGCGTCCAGGCTCCGGCCGGAACTGACCGGCCTGTCACCACCGCGACCTTCCGGGCCCGCAAGGCGGCCGGACAGCGCATCGCAATGATCACCGCCTACGACGTGTCTTCGGCGCGCCTCGTCGACGCCGCGGGCGTCGACGCCATCCTAGTGGGCGATTCACTCGGCATGACGGTGCTGGGTCATCTCTCCACTCTGCAGGTCACGATGGACGACATGCTGCGCGCCACCGCTGCGGTAGTTCGCGGCGTGCAGCGGGCCCTCGTCATCGCCGATATGCCGTTCATGAGCTACCAGGTGTCGGCCGAAGACGCGCTACGAAACGCCGCTGCGTTCATGGTCGCGGGCGCGGGCGCGGTCAAGCTCGAGGGGGGCGCGCACATGGCCGACACGGTGCGCCGCCTCGTGGACGCCGGGATCCCGGTGATGGGCCATCTCGGGCTGACGCCGCAGTCGGTCAACCAGCTCGGCGGCTACAAGGTCCAAGGCAAGGACGTGGCCGCCGCGTCGAAGCTGCTCGACGATTGCCGCGCGCTGCAGGAAGCGGGCGCGTTCGCGATCGTGCTCGAGTGCATCCCGGCCGAGCTCGCCGCTCTCGCGAGCGCCGAGCTGGTGATCCCCACCATCGGCATCGGTGCGGGCGCCGGGTGCGACGGCGAGGTCCAGGTCTACACCGACCTGCTCGGCCTAGGCGGCGACTTCACGCCCCGCCACGCGAAGCGCTACGCCGAGCTCGGCGCTGCGGTCACCGCCGCCGTTGCGGCGTATGCAGACGATGTACGACGAGGTGCGTTCCCGGGCGAGGCGCAGACCACGCACGCTGACCCGGCCGTGATGGACGAGCTGCGCGCCACGCACTCGGACTCCGCCTGCGGAAAGGCAGGGGAGTGAGCATGGAACGCGCCACTGCGATCGAGGAGGTCCGCGGCCTCCTGCGCACCTCGCGCACCGAGGCACGCACCATCGGCCTCGTGCCCACGATGGGCGCGCTGCATGCAGGCCATCTGTCGCTCGTGGCGGCCTCCCGCGCCCAGTGCGACCTCACCGTCGTATCGGTGTTCGTGAACCCCACGCAGTTCGGCGAAGGCGAGGACTTCGACGCCTATCCGCGGGACCTCGACGCCGACGCGGCCCTGCTCGAATCCGCGGGCGTCGACGTGCTGTTCGCCCCCGGCGTGGACGTGATGTACCCCGCTGGCGCCGTGACGTTCGTTGATCCGGGTTCTATCGGCACCGTGTGGTGCGGCGCGTCGCGCCCGGGGCACTTCACCGGTGTGGCTACCGTGGTGACGAAGCTGCTCTCGATCGTCGGCCCCGACGTCGCGTTCTTCGGCGAGAAGGACTATCAGCAGCTGAGGGTCATCGAGCGGGTGGCGGCCGATCTCGATCTCCCCGTCCGG
>JAHEXP010000068.1 GCA_023252055.1 Coriobacteriia bacterium | reverse complement strand
AGCCACGCATCTCCTGGCGCACCGTGACTGGGTGGCCCGAGTGGTCACCGGCCTCCTCTCGAAAGCCTCGACCCGGTCGAAGGTCCTTCTGGCCCTGGACGGGGCGAGCGCCCTCGCCGTCACAGCCGTCATGGTGAGTGGCATCGCAGTGTCCCGCTCGGTCGTCCCCGCTCTCGGGCTGAGCTGGGCTGCGTCGCCGGTCTGGCGCGCCGTGCACGCCGGCTCCGCGGTCGCCGTGCTCGCCCTGGCACTGGCCCATGTCGCGGCTCACTGGAGATGGATCGTGACGGCGTGCCGCCTTCATGTGATCGCTCCCCTGCGCGGTACACGGACCGCCGGGCTCACCGCCCCTGCCGCCGCGCGAGCGATCGCGCTCGGCATCCCCGCCCTGGTCATCGCCGCGCTTGGAGGCCTTGCAGCCCTGGGGATCACGGGCTCCGGCTCGGCAACCACCGCCTACGCCGGTTCGGCAGCGACCGGGCAGACCCTGACCTGCCCCGCCACCGGCTGCACGGCCACGTCCTGCCACGCCACGTCCGGACAACGTGGAGGAGGTGGTGCCGGGCACACCTTCGGAGGCTGAGCCCTGCCGATCCCGACACGCCCCGCGAAGGGCGGGACGCCTGAGAGGGCCCGGCCGCGCCAGCGGCCGGGCCCTCTCAGGCGTCCCCAGCGCGTCCTGTTCGCACGGAGGTCGAGCCCCTCCATCGGCGGCGATCCGGTTTGGCAGCCATGCAGAAAGTGGAATCCTCAACCCACTAGCCATGCAAGCCGATTATCATCATGTGAGCCGCGTCGCGAGACCGCGAGGTCCTGCGCCGCGGTTCGCGGCCCGCCTGAGTGCAGCGGACCGAGGTCGCACGGCAGTTGGGGCCTGGGTGCCGATCCATCGCAGGCTGTGGTCGGGTTCGCAACGCCTATCGGGGGAGCAGCATGGCGGACGGAACGACTGCAGGTCCCTCGGACGACGCGGTATACCGCTCGCTCTTCGACGACATGCTCGAGGGTTTCGCCCTGCACGAGATCATCTGCGATGACGCAGGCGTGCCCATCGACTACCGGTTCATCGAGGCGAACGCCACCTTCGAGAGGCTGACCGGGCTGAAGCGGGCCGACATCCTCGGTCGCACCGTGCTCGAGATCCTCCCCGACACAGAGCCGGAGTGGATCGAGAAGTACGGACACGTCGCCCTCACGGGGGAGCCGCTCCGATTCCAGATGTACTCGGGAGCGCTCGACCGTACCTACGACGTTCACGCGTACAGCCCCCATCGGGGCATGTTCGCCACACTCTTCATCGACGTCACGGAGTCCGAACGCGTCGCCCGCATGGTCGAGCAGGACGAACGCCTGTACCGCGCGGTCGTCGAGACCTCGGCCGACGGGTTCTCGATGATGGACCGACGCGGGACGATACTCGGGGTCAACGCGGCGCTGTGCGCCATCACCGGATATGCGAAGCCTGAACTGGTGGGGCTCAATATCCGGGACCTCGAGGCGCTGGAGACGCCTGCGGAGACGCTCGAGCGTATGGCCGCCATCGAGGGCTCCGGAGCCGCGCTCTTCGAGACCCAGATCCGCGCCAAGGACGGCACGCTGGTCGCCGTCGAGGTCAACGTTTCGTTCTGGGCCATCGACGGCGGGAGGTACTTCACGTTCTTCCGCGACATCGCGAAGCGGCGGCGGGCCGAGTACCTGATGCGCGCCAGGGCAGAGCTTATGGACCTCGAGAAGGACGCCGCGCTCGACGACATCCTGCGCCGCGCACTCGACAAGGCGGAGCTCCTCACGGGCAGTTCCATCGGGTTCTTCCACCTGGTCGACGCTGACCAAGAGCACATAACGCTGCAGACGTGGTCCACGAACACCGTGGCCACCATGTGCACGGCGGAGGGGGCCGGCCGCCACTACCCCGCGAGCGAGGCGGGCATCTGGGCCGAGAGCCTGCACACCCGCACCGCCGCCATCCACAACGATTACGCGCATATTCCGGAGCGCAAGGGGCTTCCGAACGGGCACGCTCCCATCTCGCGCGAGCTCGTCGTGCCGGTCATCCGCGCGGGCATGGTCGTGGCGCTCATGGGGGTCGGCAACAAGACGACCGATTACACCCCCGAGGATGTCGTCCCCGTGGAGGCGCTCGCCTATATGGCGGCGGACATCGCGCTGCACAGCAAGGCCCAGGAGGAGTTCGAACGCTTCTTCGACCTCGTTCCCGATCTGGTGTGCATCGCGGACGCACAGGGCGCCTTCCGGCGGGTGAACCAGCAGTGGGAACGCGACCTCGGCTACTCCACTACCGAGATGATCTCGCGCCCCTTCATAGAGTTCGTACACCCTGAAGACCGGGACAAGACGCGAGAGGCCTTCGCCGGACAGCTGGCCGGCGCGCCTCTTTCCGGCTTCCTGAATCGGTACCGGGCAAAGGACGGCGTGTATCACTGGCTCGAGTGGAGCGCATCGCCCCTGATGAGCGAGGGACTGATCTTCGCCGTCGCCCGCGACGTCAGCGCCACGCAAGCATCCGAAGAAGCCCTGCGCCAAAGCGAATCACGCTTCCGCGGTCTGTTCGAGAACATGGTCGAAGGCCTCGCCTACTGCCGGATGATCTACGAGGACGGAGAGCCCGTCGACTGGATCTACGTCGAGGTGAACGACGCCTTCGAGCGGCAGACCGGCCTCGGTGACGCGACCGGGCGCCGCGTCTCCGAGGTGATCCCCGGGATCCGGGAGACCGACCCCGAGCTCTTCCGCATGTACTCGGAGGTCGCGCTCACCGGGAAGCCAGTCCGATTCGAATCGTTCGTCGAGGCACTCGGGCTCTGGTTCGACCTGCGCGTCTACAGTCCGGAACCCGAGTACTTCGTCGCGGTATTCGACGTCATCACCGAGCGCAAGCAAGCGGAGGCGGACGCCGCGGAACGCGAGGCCCGGCTGCGCGCCCTACTCGACAACGCCCCCTACGGCGCCCACATGTACGAACTCATGCCGGACGACCGCCTGGTCTTCATCGGCTACAACGCGCGGGCGGGCGAGATGCTCGGCGTGGATCACGAACCACTGATCGGGCTGACGCTGGAGGAGGCGTTCCCGGGCAACGTCGGCACCGAAACGCCGGAACAGTACCGACGTGTGGCGCGCGAGGGCGGCACCTGGTCGATGGAGCAGTACTCCTACGACGACGATCAAGGCATCACAGGGGTCTTCGAGGTGTACGCGTTCTCCTTCGGACCCAGCAGGGTCTCCGTGTTCTTCCGCGACGTCACGGAACTGCGGCGCGCCGAGCTCGACTTGCAGAAGAGCGACACGGAGCTGCGTGGCACCGTGCAGGAACTCGCCAAGACGGTCCGTATCCTGAAGGCCCTCTCGGCCTGCAACGAGGCCCTGGTGCGCGCGGAGTCCGAGCAGGACCTCATCCAGGACATCTGCGGCATCGCCGTCGATCAGGGCGGGTACCTGATGGCATGGGTGGGATACGCCGAGAACGACCCCGACAAGGCCATCCGCCCCGTTGCGTTCGCGGGTGCGGAGAACGGCTACCTGAGCACGATCCACTTGAGCTGGGGAGATGGCCCCGGGGGCCAAGGTCCGGCTGGGGTCGCGATCCGCACAGGGAGGCCGGTCGTCATCAGTTCGGTCGAGGACGACCTTCGGATGAGGCCGTATCGCGATGAGGCGATCGCCCGCGATTTCCGCTCGCTCGCGACCCTGCCCCTCGTCGGAAGTGGTGGCACCGCGTTCGGCGCGATCATGTTCTACGCGTCGGTTCCTTCCGCCTTCGAGGAAGAGGAGCTCGCGCTCCTCTCGGAACTCTCATCCGATCTGGCGTTCGGCATCGAAACGCTGCGGGCGCGCGAGAACCGGGCGCAGATGGCGGAGCAGCTCGAGGTCACGAACGAACAGCTCGAAGGTTTGCTACGCCAAGTCACGGTTGCGCTCGGGCGGGTCGTCGAGGCACGCGACCCGTACACTTCCGGCCACGAGGAACGCGTGGCCATCCTCGCGCGCCAGATCGCGATCGAGATGGGCCTCGGCGACGACGCGGCGAACGGCGTGGAGATCGCCGGGCTCGTCCACGATATCGGCAAGCTGAGCGTCCCCGCGGAGATCCTCACGAAGCCCAGCACGCTCTCGGAGATCGAGGTCCGCCTGATCAGGGAGCACAGCCAGAGCGGGTACGACATTTTGAGGGGCATCTCGTTCGCGTGGCCGGTCGCCGATATGGTCCTCCAGCATCACGAGCGCATCGACGGTTCGGGCTATCCGGCGGGCCTGACCGGGGAGCAGATCCTCGTGTCGGCCCGGATCTTGGCAGTGGCCGACACCGTCGAGGCGATGGCGTCACACCGCCCGTACCGGCCCGCGCTCGGCCTTGCCGAAGGCGTCGCAGAGATCCGAGATCACGAGGAGCTCTACGATCGCGAGGCGGCCGCCGCGTGCGTGCGATTGTTCGATGCGGGCGCCATAGACATGTAGCCGCCTGTCAACGGCAACGGAGCGTGCCACCTCGCGGTGGTACGCTCCGTTTCGTATGCAGCCAGGGTCTGGAGCACCGCGGGCCCGAACGGACAGGGGGATCCATGGCTTTTCGACGTACTTCCGCACGTCTTCTGACCTTTGGAGCGCTCGTGCTCCTCATGCTCGCAGCGAGCGCATCGTTCGCGTTCGCTGCAGACCCGACGCTCGGCCTCGCCGACCTGCAGGCCAAGCTCGACGCCTCGCCGAGCGGCACCGTCAGCGGCTACTTCAAGACGGTGGTCCAGGGTTCGACCATCGTCACGATCCCGGTGGAGGTCAAGGGGCTGACCGGCGACACGCCGGCCTCATCCCTCATCCTCTTCGAGGCCTCCGGGCCACGGATCGAGACCTACGGCGGGATCGTGGCCGGGATGAGCGGCAGTCCGATCTACGTCGACGATGAGGGCGTCGACAAGGTGATCGGCGCCGTCTCCTACGGCGACATCTTCACCATCGGGGGCAGCGGGCTCGCCACCCCCATCGAAGCGATGCTCCAGCTGCGGTCGGACTACCCCCCGCAGGTGACCTCGCTCGAAAGCCCCGTGCTCATGGACGGTCGCGTCATCGACCGCGTCATCGTTTCCGCCCATCCCGAGAAGTATTCGGTCGCCGGGGCGCACGGTGCGTTCGTCGCCCGACCGCTCTCGTCACTGTTCATCGGTGGGCTGCGGCCGGCCAGCGCCGCTTACAAGCACTTGGCGAGCGCGATGGCGAAGCGCGGAGTGAGCGTCGTAGCGGTCGAGACCGCCCTGTCCGCTGGCGCCTCGTCCTTCTCGACCGAACTCGTGCCTGGCGCCTCGGTCGCGGCATTGGCGACCCGCGGCGACATGTGGATCGGCGGCATGGGCACGGTCACGTACGCGGACGACGATACCGTCCTCGCCTTCGGACATCCCGCCTTCTGGCTGGGCTCGACGAATCTCTACATGTCCAATGCCTGGGTGACCGGCGTGTGGCCCAGCCAGCTCGAGCCGTACAAGATGGGCTACCCGACAGCCATCCAGGGGACGTTCACGCAGGACCGCTCGGCCGGGATCCTGGGCGAGGTCGGCGCTGCGCCGGCGGAGACCCCGATCACGTCTGAAGTGACGAACGTCCAGAGCGGCCACGTGACCACTTCGTCGGTGTGGGTCACCAGCGAACTCCTGGACTCCGGCGAGCTCAGCGGCGCCGTCGGTTCCGCTGCGTCCATCGCCGCCTACAAGCAGTTCGACTCGCTCTACGCTCCGGGTAGCGCCAACACGACGACCACGATCGTGGTCAGCGACGGCGTGCACGACTACACCGTCGTCATCGCGAACCTGTACGACGACCCGCAGGACGTCGTGTGGATGATGACCTCCGACGCCGAGTATGCGGTCAACTCGCTCCTGTCCGTCCTCTCGGACGGCCTTGAGACGCCGCACATCGTCTCGGTGGACCTCACCGCGTCCCTGACCTCCGCACGTCGCGCTGCGCGCATCGTGGGCGTCACGACGCTGGAGCCGGTCCATCCAGGTGACAACACCGTGCGCGTGTCGATGCTCGCGTACGGCGTCGAGGACACGCAGACGGTCGATGCGACGCTGACCATTCCCGAGGACGCGCCGCTGACCGGCGAGATCACCGCCTCCAGCACCTTCGGCGGCGACGACTTCTTCTGGTACGGCGACTACTACGGGTTCGAGACCGTGGCCGAACGTGAGCGTGTCGCCGGCATCGTCGACGATCTCGCCGAGACCATCCCGAACAACGCTGTGACCGTCGAGTACCTGCCCATGAGCGACGACGAGTCCGAGGATCCCACCGACGAGTCCGCTGACACGGTCTCCGACGGCCCGACGATCGAGGCGACCGCCGCAACGCCGTGGGTTCTCAGCGACTCAGCGTTCGCAGAGATCACT
>JAHEXP010000067.1 GCA_023252055.1 Coriobacteriia bacterium | reverse complement strand
GGCCCGACATCGACGCCCTGTACCAGGACTACGTAGCCGCCTCCACCGGGTCCGGCGGTTGGCCGCTGACCGTGTGGCTCACGCCCGACCGCACGCCGGTCTTCGGCGGCACCTACTTCCCCCGGCAGGCGCGGCCCGGGCTCATCTCGTTCGGTGACGCCCTGTCCGCGCTCGCGGACGCATGGCGCGACCAGCGTGACGATGTGGACGGGACCGCCGCGGAGACGCTCGAATTCCTTCGGCAGCGCTCGGGTCCGCGAACTGAAGGTCCGATGGGCCGAGCCACCATCGACGAAGCCGCCGAGTCGGTGCTGCATCTGCAGGACACCGCGCACGGCGGCCTGCTGGGACGCATGAAGTTTCCCCAACTGCCCGTTATCGAGTTCATGTGCGCGTACGCGCGCGTGGTGCCGGATGTCGAGTTGCTGCTGGCGATCGAGCGCACGATGCTCGCCATCGTGCGCGGCGGCATCTTCGACCAGGTGGGCGGCGGCGTGCACCGCTACGCGACCGACCCCGAGTGGCGTGTCCCACACTTCGAGAAGATGCTCTACGACCAGGGGCTGCTGCTTTCAGCTCTCGCCGCAGCCGCATCGTACGCGAGCTCGCCCGCGGTTCGAGAGGAGTACGCGCATGCCGCGCACTCGACCGCGGCCTTCATGCGGCGCGAGATGGCGTGCGACGGGGGCGGCTACGGCGCCTCGCTGTCGGCTGACACGCAGGGTGTCGAAGGCTCCACGTACACCTGGACGCGCGACCAGCTCACCGGCGTGCTCTCGTCGGCCGAGCTCGCACTCTCCGAGCGCCACCTCGGGGCACCGGCGGCCGGCGAGGGTGGGGACGTCACGCTGCACCGTCCGGCCGGCCGCGCGGAGGACGCGGATGAGGTCGACGCTGTTCTGGAGCACCTCGCATCCGCGCGTGCCTCCCGCCCGCAGCCCGACCGCGACGGGAAGCGCCTCGCTTCCTGGAACGCCATCGCGGCGCGGGGCCTCATAGAAGCCGGTGCTGTGTTCGCCGATGACGGTGCGCTGGCGGACGGGGTGGACGCTGCCCGGTGGCTGGAGCTGGCCACGGTGCGGACGGATGGAGTAGTTCGCGAGCCTGACGATCCCTCCGTCGCCTGCGTGCGGCTGCTCGAGGACGCGGCGCACGTCGTCGCCGCGATGCTGAGTGCCGCGGAAGCGACCGGCGACGCCGAACTGGCGACGCGCGCTGCGAAGCTCCACACCCACACGCTGCTGCACTTTGCCGACGCGGGAGCGCTCTACACGACCCCGGCGGTCAGCGACCTGCCGCTACGCCCCCGCGAGGCTGGCGACAGCGCCATGCCGAGCGGCGCCTCAACAGCGATCGAGAATGCGGTGCGGCTCGGGCGACGGACGCACGACGAGGGGCAGCTCACGTTCGCACGCTCCGCGCTGGCTCAGATGTGGGCCATCGCGGACTTCGCTCCCGAGCAGGCCGGACGCGCGCTGGCGAGCGCGCTGGCCCTGCTGGCCGTCGAGACCGTCGAGGACTAGGCCGCTCGCAGCCGGCAGCGCCCGGGGCGTCGACCCTCGATCGGGCGCGCTAGCGCCTGCGGCGTCCCATGACCCGGCCGCCGAACGCCTTGCGCTTCTTGCGCGCGGCCAGACGGCCGGCGCGCGGCACCGCCCGCTCGCGGTACGCGAACCCCTCGAGCTCCTCCACCGGGATCTCGGTGTCGATGAGCATCTCGATCGCGTCGAGTTCGGGGAACTCGCGGATGTCGACGAAGGTGAAGGCCGTGCCTTTCGCTCCGGCGCGCGCGGTGCGGCCGATGCGGTGGACATAGTCCTCGGGGTTGCTCGGAACGTCGTAGTTCACGACGTGGGTGATGTCCTCGACATCGATGCCTCGGGACATGACGTCGGTGGCCACGAGCACGCGCACCTTGCCCTCACGGAACCGCTGAAGCGCCTTCATGCGCTGCTCCATCGTACGGTCGGAGTGCATCGTCAGCGTGGGGATGCCGGCGCGTTCGAGCCCCATGGCAACGGCGTCGCTGCGCATCTTGGTGCGACAGAACACCAGCGTGCGGTCGAAGTCACCATGCGCCTTCATGAGCGCGACCATCAACTCGACCTTCTGCGAGGCATCGACCGGGTACAGCGCCTGGTGGATGAGTTCGATCGGCACCGAAGGTGGAGAGACCTCGACGCGCACCGGGTCGTTCAGGCTGGTGGCGACGATGCGCATCACTTCGGGCGCCATCGTGGCAGAGAAGAGCATCGTCTGACGCTTCTTCGGGAGTGCCGCGAAGATGCGTCGGACGTCCGGCCAGAAGCCCATGTCGAGCATCCGGTCCGCCTCGTCGAGCACGAAGATCTCGACGCGGTCCAGCCTCAGATCTCCACGCTTGAGCAGGTCGAGCAGCCGGCCGGGGGTGGCCACCAGAAGGTCGACACCGGACTTCAACGCTTTGATCTGCGGCTCGAGGCCGACACCGCCGACTGCCGAGAGCACGCGGTGCCCGGTGTGTTTGCCCATCGCGGTGCCGAAGACTTCGATCTGCTGCGCGAGCTCACGCGTCGGGGTGACGACTAGGGTGCGCAGGACGTGGTCCGCAGGCATGCGGTTGAGCGCCGGGAGGACGAAGGCAGCGGTCTTGCCGGTTCCGGTCTGGGCGCACCCGACCACGTCGCGCCCTGCGAGCGCGTACGGTAGCGCCTCTTCCTGGATCGGCGTGGGCGACTCGAAGCCGAGCGATGCCACGCCAGCGAGCAGTTTCGGGTCGAGCCCGAGTTCGTCGAACTTCACGAGGTCCCTCCAGATGCGGCGGGTATCGCGGCCACGAAAGCGTCCACGTCCTCGTCGGTCGTATCCCATGAGCACACCCACCGCACGATCATCTTCTCGCCGCGCGGTTCCCATTCATAGAAGTCGGCGACCGCCTGCAGGTGCCGCATCACGTCCGGCTCGAGCAGGGCGAACACCTCGTTGGCCCGCGGGTCCCACAGGACCTCGACACCCGCGGCTCGAGCTCCGGCGGCGAGCTTGGCCGCCATGCGGTTCGCGGCATCGGCGCATTCGAACCACACGCTCGAGCCGTACACGGCGGCGAACTGAGCGCCGATGTAGCGCATCTTGCTTGCCAGCTGTCCGCCGCTCTTGCGTTCGAACTTGAACCGATCGCCGAGTCCCTGCGCGAGGAAGCACACCGCTTCACCGAACAGCAGGCCGTTCTTGGTTCCGCCGAACGACAGGATGTCGACGCCCGCGTCCGTGGTGAACGCTGCGATCGGCGACCCGAGCGCCACGGCGGCGTTCGCGAGGCGCGCGCCGTCCATATGAAGGTACATCCCATGCGCGTGCGCGAGGTCTGCGAGCGCCCGCACTTCTTCGGCGGTATATATAGTGCCGGTCTCGGCGACCTGTGAGATCGAGATCGCGCGGGGCTGCGAGTGGTGCTCGACTCCGAGAGCTGCGAGCAGCGGCTCGACATCCGCGGGGCGCAGTTTGCCGTCGGACGTGGGGACCGTGAGGACTTTGCAGCCGGTGAGCCGCTCGGGCGCTCCGCACTCGTCGGTGGCGATGTGCGCGGTGGCCGCGGAAATCACGCAGTCCCCGTGGCGAAGGACGGCAGAGAGCCCCGTGCAATTCGCCCCGGTGCCGTTGAACACGAAGAAGACCTCGGCGGACTCACCCACATGCGAGCGCACGGCACGCACGCCGCGCACCGTCCACGGGTCGTCCCCGTAGGCATGCACGTGTCCGTCGTTCGCTTCTGCGATCGCGACGAGCGCCGCGGGATGCGCGCCCGAGTTGTTGTCCGATGCGAAGGTCCTGCTCAAAGACGCCCCTGGCCTGAAAGTGAATGTCGCTTCTTTCCACGCTCAGTCTACCCCAGCGGCCCTCAAGCACCGCGTGGGCACGCGTTCACTCGTACGCGATCGCGTCCCGCACTGAGACCTGGGATGCCCGGAACGCGGGGATGAGCGAGGCGACCGCGGAGATCGCGAGCACCGCTGCGAACCATCCGCCCACCGCGTCCCATGAGAATGCGAAGGACAGCGGCACCCCGATGGCCGTCTCGACGAGGCGCACGAGTCCGTAACTCATGGGAATGGACAGAACCAGCCCGCCCGCCCACGACAGCACGCCGATGACCACGCCTTCGGTCACGAACACCTGGAATATCGAGACGTGGCTCGCCCCGATCGCGCGCATGACGCCGATCTCGCGCGTTGACTCGAGCACGTTGATGATCATCGTCCCGGACAGCCCGATGACGCCCACGATGGCCAGGATCACCGCCATGATCACGAGGAAGGTCACGAGGATGCCCAGCTGGTTCGCGAACGCCTCCGACTGGCTCCCCTGCCCCCTCACCCCGGCGACCGCCATGCCGATGTCGGTGAAGTGGCGCTCGAGGCGGTCGCCCGCCGCGTCCTGACCCGGGGTGGTGTGGTCGCTCGTACGCGCGAGCACGCGCGTGACCGATCCGCGCAGACCGTAGAGTCCGCCCACGTAGTCGATGTTGGCGTAGAAGAGCGGTCCCATCAGCTGTCCGCGGACGACGCCCACGATGCGGAACGTGTGGTCCTCGCCGCGCACCTTGAGCTTGACCGCGTCGCCGATCGCGAGCCCCTCGGCCTTGACGACGTCGCTGTTGACCACCACGCCGTCCGTATCGGTCGGCTGCAGCCAGCGGCCGTCCACGATGGCGGGAGCAATGAAAGCGGTACGGGCCGGCAAGCCGACGATGGCGAGTTGCGTGTTCTCGGAGCCGTCGACCCGTTTCAAGGTCGCCCCGGACACCAGCCACCCCTCCGTATCGGTCACGCCCGAGACACGCATCGCCTCGCGCTGTGCGAGCGCGGAGGGCACCGGAGACGCGAAGTTGACCTCGGTGTCGTAGCGCCACCAGGCGGCCAAGTCCGTGACGGTCGCCAGGATCGACGCGCGGACGCTCCCGACACTCATGACGACCGCCGAGGCGAGCACGAGCGTGGTCAGCGTCATGGCGAGGCGCCCCTTGCGCAGGAACGTGTTGCGCAGGGACAGCGCCACCGGGCGCGGCAGGCCGCGCAGCCGGCCGAGCACACGATCGATGAGCCCGTGGCCGAAGTGGGTCCCACTCATGCCCGTGGCGTTCAGCGCGGAGACCACGCTCACCCGGGCCCCGGCGCGGATCGGCAGGAGCGCGGCGATGAGTGGGACGAGGAAGCCGACGGCCACGGCAAGGGCGACCGTATAGAGAGGCGGCGTGGCCGCGGCCGGGCCGAAGTCGAGCAGCCCGCCGGCGAAGTTCGCGAACCACGACGCCCACCACGCACCGACGGGCAGGCCGACGAGGACGGCCAAGAGGCCGTAGATCGCCACGAGCACGAGGTACATCGCCCCGATCTGGGGTGCCCGGCCGCCGATCGCCTTCATGATGCCGAGCTGGCGGGTCTGCTGCGTGAGCAGCGCAGACACCGTGTTCACGACAAGGAATCCCGAGAGGGCGAGCGCCATCGCGCCGAGCACGAGGAGCAGGATCGAGACCGCCTTGAAGATGTCGCCCAGACGGTGGCTGCCGGGCTCCGGCACCCAGGTATTGAACGTGCGCACGCCGGTCGGGGCGATCACATCGTCGCGGATCTTCGACACGATCCGCGAGGCGCCGGCGCGCGTCAGGTCGGGGGCGTCGAGCTTGATGAGCAGCTCGTCCATCCCCGGCTCCACGCCCAGGTCCTTCATCGTGGCCATCGAGATGTAGCCGGATATATGTCCGACGAACATCGCAGGGAACCCGTTGATGTCGTGCGCGATCCCGGACACGCGCAGGATGCGTTTGTCGCCGGCCGCAGTTTCAACCGTGATGAGATCGCCGGGGGTGAGCGGAGAGACTTGCGAGTCAGCGACTTCGAGCACCACCTCCCCGCGCCCGGGCGGCCAGGTGCCGGACTCGGGGAAGACCTTGTCGAGGCGGGACGCCATCCAGTCGTTCGCCGTGATCAGCGCGATCGTCTTCGATCGCTCGGCCTGCGCCACCTGTGCGGGCGGGTCCGTGACGGCGGTGACGTCCCCTGGCCGGTACTGCAGGGTGACTGTGCGCCTGCCCTCAGCATCGGCCACTCCCGGCGCGCGCCGCACGCGGTCGACCAGCATCTCGTCGAAGCCCGACGTCGTGAGCGCGGCGTTCGACGGGTTGGAGCGGGAGAAGTTGGTGTCGAACGCGGCCACGAGGATGCCGCGCCCGCCCATGACGACGAGGATCGCGAAGATGCCCACCGCGATCGACGCCACGACGAGCGCGGTTCGCAACTTGTGGGCGGCGAGATCGCGAAAGACCTTGCGCCAACGCGGGGGCAGCGCCACCGTCACTGCCGCCTGATGTCGTCGACGATCTCGCCGTCGCGCACGTGCAGTGCCCGCGCGACCCGCGCGGCGATATCGCTGTCGTGCGTGACCATGACGATCGTCTTGCCCGACG
>JAHEXP010000028.1 GCA_023252055.1 Coriobacteriia bacterium | reverse complement strand
GCGCTCCTCGACGCAGGGCTCACCGTCGGCACCGAGACATCCGCCCCCGATGCGACCGTGCCCAAAGACCAGGTCATCTCCTCCGACCCGGCTTCCGGAACGTCGGTGAAGCGCGGGCAGAGTGTGGACCTCGTCGTCAGCTCTGGCCCTGAGTTGGTGGTCGTTCCCGATGTTCTCGGGTCCGATGAGGCCTCAGCTGTCCTCACCCTCCAGCAGGCCGGTTTCGAAGTCGACCCGATGATCAGTCGCGAGTACAACCCCGACTACAAGTCCGGCACCGTCTTCAAGACCGACCCGGCGCCCGGCACGTCCGATCCCAAGGGCACCAAGATCAAGATCTGGGTGTCTCAGGGCGCCGAGATGGCGACCGTCCCGAGCGTCTCCGGCAAGACGGAGGCCGACGCCACGGACGCTCTCAACACCGCGGGCTTCGACGTGAAGGTCCTCAAGCGCGCGGACGCGACCGCGGCCAAGGGCACCGTCATCGACCAGAAGCCCGCCGGCGCGACGCAGGCCGAGAAGGGCAGCAGGGTCACCATCTACGTGTCCACCGGGCCCGAACAGGTCACCGTTCCGCCGCTGACCGGCCTCACGCAAGCTGAGGCGGTGGCCAAGCTCCAGGCGCTCGGCCTCGTCGAGAGCGTGCAGCAGCTGAACGACCCCGACCCGACGCACACCGGCAAGGTCGAGGATCAGGACCCGCCTGCGGCCACCAAGGTGAACAAGGGTGCAACGGTGACGATCTGGGTCGCCAAACTCCCCTAGCCCCCACGCAGCAGCACAGCGAAGCGCCGCCGGGCATCTTCTCGGCGGCGCTTCTTCGTCTGGCGCCGCGCGCGGTTCAGCAGGCCTTGAGCAGCCGGGCGACGTCGGCGTCGGTGAGTTGCGGGAACGAGTCGTAGAACTGCCCGACGGCGGAGAAGCCTGCCGGGGCTTCGAGTACCACGACCTCGTCGGCGTCGCGCTCGAGTCGCGACACGGTGTCCGGCGGCATCACGGGAGCGGCTATCACGAGGTGTCCAACGCCCCGGCCCCGCAGCCACCGCAGGGCGGCCTGGGCGGTGAGTCCGGTCGCGATCCCGTCGTCCACCACGAGGACCGTCTTGCCGGCGAGATCCGGCGCCGGCCTGCCGCAGCGATACGCGTCCATGCGCCGAAGCACCTCGGCGTGTTCAGGCACGGAGGCCGCGCGGAGCCACTCGTCTCCGACGTGCGCCGCCACATTGGCGTAGACGCGCCCGTCGGGGTCCACCGCGCCGGCCGCGAACTCCGGCGCCCCGGGCGCGCCGATCTTGCGGACCACCACGAGGTCGAGCGGCAACTTCAGAGCGTCGGCGACCCGGCGCGCGATCTCCACTCCGCCGCGCGGCACCCCGAGAACGATCGTGTCCGGCTTCCCCTCGTATCCTCGGTTCGCCAGTTTGCGAGCGAGATCGTCGCCCGCATGTTCCCGGTCACGCCACATCCGACACCGCCTTTCTGGCCGCGCCGCCCGCACGCGCCCGCACGCCTTAGAGCGATCCGAACTCCTCGGCGAGCGCAGCGAGCTGGCCTCGCTCGAGCCGGTAGTAGACCCACAGGCCGCGCTTGGTGGCGCTCACGAGCCCCGCGCGGACCAGGACCGACATGTGGTGCGAGATCGTCGACGGCGCGAGTTCCAGCGCGTCCACGAGCTTGCAGGCGCACACCTCGGTGTCGCAGCACCGGCCGTCCGAGGCCGTGTGCTGCGCGACGATGCGCAAGAGGTGACGCCGCGGGGCCGATGCCAGCGCCTTCAGGACCGCGTCCAGCCTTTCGTCGGTGAGCGGGGGCGCCGGAGGCGTGGTCGCCGTGGAGCCGCCGCAACCGCACGAGGATGCAGTGTCGCTCACATGCGCTCCTTGATCGGCATGCCCACCGTGTAGGCGTCGGCGACCTTGCGGCCCACCGCCCAATACTCCTGCATGCCGGGAACGTACATGAGCGGGTCGAGCAGGCCGATGTCGACCTTGCCCGAGGCCGTCAGCACACTCTCGTCGGCATGCGTCTCGACGATCTCGCCCAGGACCAGCCGGTATTCGCCCATCTCGTGGATGCCGACCACGCGGCACTCGATGTTGAAGGGGCACTCCTCCACGAGCGGCGCCGAAACGACCGATGCCGGCACGGGCGTGAGCCCGGCCGCTGCGAACTTGTCGACGCCCTCGCCGGACACGATCCCGCAGAAGTCCACTTCCGCCTCCATGCCCACGCGGGGAATGTTGACGGTGAACTCGCCGCTGGCCTGTATCAGCCGCAACGTGTTGCGCGACGAGCGCACCGCCATCCCGATCGTCGGCGGCGTCCCGGAAGCCATGCCGATCCATGCGACGGTGAACAACCCGCGCTCGTCGCCGTGCGCCGCCGCGATGAGCGGGGTCGGCATCGGGAACAGCAGCGGCTTGACCGACAGTTGTCTCTTCATTGTGAAACCCTCCGAGTCTGGTTGTTCCTCACCGCACGTGACCAGTATAGTTCGATTGTCATCGAAACAGTCCGAAGGGACAACGTGCGTCGCGTCGCGCTCTTCTCCGACATACACGGGAATCTACCCGCGCTCGACGCGGTGCTCGCGGACATCGACTCCTCTGGCTGCGAGGAGCGGTACTGCCTCGGGGACCTCGTGGGATACGGCCCCGACCCGGCAGGCGTGATCGCCCGGATCCGGGAGACCGGCATCCCGACGGTACGCGGCAACTACGACGAGGGCATCGGCCAGCGGCGCGGTGAGTGCGGCTGCTACTACGCCACCGAGCAGGCGCGTTCCGATGGAGCAGCGTCCTATGCGTTCACCGATGCGCTCGTGAGCGTCGGGGATGCGTCATGGCTGGCGTCGCTGCCGCTGCAGATCCGTTTCGAGCACGGCGGGACGCGCGTCCTGCTCACCCACGGCTCGCCCCGCAAGATCAACGAGTACCTGCTCCCCGACCGGACCGACGCTCAACTGGCCCGGCTCGCGGAGGAGGCCGGCGCTGATGTCGTGTGCGTGGGACACGTTCACATCCCGTACGTCCGGGAGATTCCAAGGGTTGGCGCGATGCCCCTCCGCTACGTGAGCACCGGGTCGGTCGGCAAGCCGAAGGACGGCGACCCGCGCGCGTGCTGGGCCGAAGTCGTCTTCGGCGACGCCGGCGGACTCGAGGCCATGTTCCACCGAACCGCCTACGACATCGACAGCGTCGCCGCAGCGATGGAGGCCGCCGGCCTTCCCCCGACGCTCGTCTCGGCTCTGCGCAGCTCCTGACCCGTCACGAAGGGACCCACCCATGACCGCTCAGTCCGTCGCCAAACGCCTCGGCTTCCTCGACCGATACCTCACCGTGTGGATCTTCGCCGCGATGGCCGCGGGGGTCGCCATCGGCTGGTTCGCGCCGGGGGTGAAGGACTTCGTGAACTCGATGTCGTTCGGCACGACCAATGTTCCGATCGCCATCGGGCTCATCGTCATGATGTTCCCGCCGCTGGCGAAGGTCCGCTACGAGCGCCTGGGCGAGGTCTTCAAGGACACGAAGGTGTTCGGGCTCGCCGTCCTGCTCAACTGGGTGGTGGCGCCCGCGGTGATGTTCGTTCTGGCGGTCCTGTTCATGCGCGACTACCCGGAGTACTTCGCCGGGCTGGTGCTCATCGGGATCGCTCCGTGTATCGCGATGGTCATCGTCTGGAACGACCTCGCGAAAGGTGACACGGAGTACGCGGCGGGGCTCGTGGCGTTCAACGCGGTCATGCAGGTGCTCTTCTACAGCGTGTACGCGTACGTGCTGCTGACCGTGCTGCCGCCGCTGCTGGGGATGAAGAGCACGGTCGTCGGCGTCACGATGGGCCAGATCGCCCTGAGCGTCTTCATCTACCTGGGCGTTCCGTTCATCGCGGGGTTCGCATTCCGCACGCTGTTGGTGCGCTCGAAAGGCGTCGAGTGGTATCACCGCGAGGTCGTGCCGCGCATCTCGCCGGTGACGCTCGTGGCGCTGCTGTTCACGATCCTCGTGATGTTCTCGCTCAAGGGCGCGATGATCGTGCAGATACCGCTCGACGTCGCCCGGGTCGCGATGCCCCTGCTCGCGTACTTCGCGATCATGTTCGCGGGCGCGTTCTGGCTGCTGCGCAGGGCCACCGGCGACTACAAGCGCACGGTGACGATCGCGCTGACGGCTTCCAGCAACAACTTCGAACTCGCGATCGCAGTGGCCGTGGCGGTGTTCGGGATCAACAGCGGTGCGGCCTTCGCCGCGGTCATCGGCCCGCTGATCGAGGTCCCGGTGCTGATCGGGCTCGTGAGACTCTCGCTGGCGATGCGCGATCGGTACTTCCCCGGAGAGAGCGCCGCGCCGAACGCGGTCTGCGCGGTAGAGGATCCGGACGGCGCCTGCTAGGCCGCCGGGGGCTGTCCCAGCACCTCGACGAGCGCGCGCGGATCGAAGTTGACGATGCAGGTCTCGCCGATCTCGAACGTCGGTGTGACGACCTTGCCCGCGAGCTGGACGCAGCGCTCGCGCGAGGGTCCGTCTTCGTCGATGTCGCGAAGATCGTAGTCGTAGCCCATGTCGTCGAGCCAGCGGAGTGCGCGCTGGCAGTCTCCGCACCAGGACCGGCAGTAGACGATGCATGTCGGTTGCGGGGTCATCGGGATCCTCCTCGGGATGGTGCCGGCGTCCCATGTCTCGGAACGGGGATAGTCTCACACGAGAATGTACCCACGTCGGCAAGGGACCGCCCATGTGCTCGAGCACTCCCCATGAACCGGTGCCGTTCATCGCGAACCTGCGCCAGGAGATGCCGCTTCGCAGGAAGCTCGAGCTGCTGCGACGCAACATCTGGATCAAGATCTCGATGCACCAGACATGCTGCGGGCACCCGGGAGAGCCGGGGTGTTGACAGTAGTCGCCGCCCGGTCGGGCGTCGAGCGCGAAAAGGCCCGCCGGAAATGTTCCGACGGGCCCGCGTGCGTGTGAAGCACCGTACTCAGATCGCCGGCTGCAGGTCGAACATCGCCTCGAGGCGGCTCTCAGGCCTGCACAGCCTCTTCTGGATGAGTTCGACGGCCTTCGTCGGGGTGAGTGCCGCCAATTCATAGCGGTCGATCCATGCCACGCGCTCCTCACCAGGCGATGTCACGATGAGGCCCGCACCCTGCCATGCCAACCGAACGGCGTAGCGCTGCGGCAGGATCGCGCGGACGACCTCGAACCACACGCTCATCTCCTCCATGACGCCATCTCCCTGTCGCGTTGAGGTGACCTGCCCGGGTAGGCGGGCGAGCCCGACCTACCCTCTGCGGCCGAGTCTATGGGGCCGGGCTGACATCACGGAAGAGCTGTGCGCAAAGGTTCACGAAGGGTTTGCGAGTACTTCACAATGCACGCCCTTCGGAGCGTCCGAAGCCACAGGTGCTACGCTTCTGCCCGGCATCCATCGCCGGGGAGAGGGCACGCATGGCCGACAGAGGTCCGCTGACGCTCGAGAGCTTCGGTTTGGGCGATCCCCGCATCCGCGAGTTCGCCTACCTCCCGTGGCGGCTGTACCGCGGGGACCCGTGCTGGACGCCGCCGCTGATGATGGACCTGCTCGGCAACCGCCTGCTGGGCGCCAAGGGGCTGCTGACCGCCGAGCACCCGTACCATCGCGACGCCGAGGTCACGCACTTCATCGCGCGGCGCGACGGCCGAGCTGTGGGACGCGTGTCCGCGTCTGTGAACCGCCGCTTCAACGACCACTACGGCTCGAAGATCGGGTTCTTCGGCTTCTTCGAGTCCGAGGACGATCCCGAGGTCGCCTGCGCCCTGATCGGCGCAGCGGCGGACTGGCTCCGCGAGCGCGGCATGACCGCGATGCGCGGGCCCGGCGAGTACTCGAACGCAACGCACGAACGCCAAGGCGTCCTGGTGGAGGGGTTCGAGTTCCCGCCCACTGTGGAGTTGACGCACAACCCGCCCTACTACGCCGACCTCATCGAGGGATGCGGCCTCGCGAAGGTCAAGGACTACGTCGCCTACATGATCGAGTTCGACGACGTGCCGAAGGAGCGCATCGCGCGCCTGTCGGCCGCTGTCCGCTCCCGGGCCAACATCACGACGCGGGCCGTCGACATGACGCGGTTCACCGACGAGGTGAAGCTCATCCTGAGGCTCTACAACGAGGCGTGGGCCGCGAACTGGGGGTTCCTGCCCCAGAGCGACGAGGAGGGTGAGACGCTCGCCGAGTCGCTGCGTCCGATCGTGGACCCGGGCCTCGTGCGGTTCGCATATGTCGACGGCGAGCCCGCGGCGGTCTTCGGCGCGCTCCCCGACCCGAACTGGGCGCTGCGGCCCCGGTGGAGATGGTACGGCGACGGAGACCTCGTGCGACTCGTACGCCTGCTCGCGATGCGGCGCCACATCCCGCGGGTGCGCCTCATGTTCTTCGGGATCGTGCCCAAGTACCGCAAGCTCGGCATCGACGCCGTACTGTTCCAGGAGCTCTACGACTACGGAGCGCCGCGCGGTTACCGGCAGGGCGAGCCGTCACTGCTGCTCGAGGACAACGAGATGGTCATCCGGCCGTCGGTGGCGATGGGCGGGCACGAGTACAAGCGCTGGCGCATCTACGAGAAGGCGCTGTAGCCGATGCTGAACGCGATCGTATTCGTGTGCGGGGCGGCACTCATGGCCCTCGAGATCGTTGCCGCGCGCGTGCTCGCGCCGACGCTCGGCAACTCCATCTTCGTGTGGGGCAGCGTCATCAGCTCGGTGATGGTGGCGCTGAGCCTCGGCTACTGGCTCGGGGGACATATCGCGGACCGCTTCGGGGCGTCGAAGACGCTCGGGCCGGTGATCGCCGGCGCGGGCCTTCTCACGGTGCTGGCGCCGGTGGTCGCCACTCCGGTGCTCCCGTGGGCGGCAGACCTCGGGCCACGCGCTGGCTCGCTGGTCGCCTCGGCCCTCATCTTCTTCGCGCCGTCTTTGCTTCTTGCGATGGTCACGCCTCTGGGCGTGCGGCTCGTGGCGGCGAAGGGGCTCTCGCGCATCGGCAGGTCCGCGGGCGCGCTGTCCTCCATCTCCACGGGCGGCAGCATCCTCGGAACGCTCGCGACGTCCTTCTGGCTGATCCCGCTGCTGTCCCTGGAGCCGCTCATCGTCTCGATCGGCTTCCTGCTGTTCGCCACAGCCGGAGTCGCGCTCTTCCTTCCGCTGACGGTGTCGGAAGAACCGTGCCCGGAGGCGGCTCCCGGAGGCCGGTGGCACGGTGCGGCAACCTCTCTTGCACGCTTCGGCGCGGCGGGGACGCTGGTGCTCATCGTCGCAGGCGCTTCTTTCGGGGCGTGGGTGCTCACGACGGTCGCGCCGGCGCAGGCCACGAACTCCCTTGGCGAGCAGGTGCTCTTCCGCCAGGACACGCAGTACCACCGCATCACCGTCACGGAGAGCGGCGACAGCCGCAACCTGCGCTTCGACGCCACGCGGCAGTCGGGCGTCGACATGCGCGATGGCGTCACGTCCGCCGTACGCTACCCGGACTATGTACAGCTCTCGATGGCCCTGAAGCCCGACGCGCAGCGGGTGCTGGTGCTGGGGCTCGGCGGCGGCATCATCACGAAGCGGTTCTGGCACGACTACCCGCAGATGAAGGTCGACAGCGTCGAGATCGACCCGGTCGTGGTCGACGTGGCGCGCCGGTACTTCGCGTTCCCGACCGACCCGCGCCTGCGCGTCTTCACGCAAGACGCCCGACGCTACGTGCAGACCACGAAAGACACGTACGACATCGTCGTCATCGACGCCTACTACGCCGACGCACTCCCCTTCCACCTCACCACGCAGGAGTTCTTCCGCGAAACGAAGGCCCGCATGGCGCCGGACGGCGTCGTCGCCTACAACGTCATCAGTTCGCTGTCGGGGGACAAGAGCAAACTGTTCCGCAGCCTGTACAAGACGGCAGGCACGGTGTGGAAGCACCTGTGGGTGTTCAGCGTGGACCCGGGCCAGAAGCCGCTGCCCGAGGCCCGGCAGAACATCATCGTTCTCGCCACCGATGCGGATGTGAGCGGTGCGGACATGCTGCGCCGGATCTCGACCGCGATCGACGGCCGCTCGCAGGTCCACGGGTTCGCCAAGATGGGTTCCGACCTCTACACGCGCATGGTGGAGCTGGGCGACGTCCCGGTCATGACCGACGCGTACGCTCCGACCGATTCGCTCATCTCGCTCGACTGAGAGCCGGCTAGGCATGGACGTCCGGCGGGGCCGGGGCGTGGACACGCTTCACCATCGACATGCGTGCGTCGTATACTGGCGCCCGCGCCCTCGTAGCTCAGGGGATAGAGCACAGGTTTCCTAAACCTGGTGTCGCAGGTTCGAATCCTGCCGGGGGCACCACTCGACTGACCTCCGCGGAGGGTCTTCCGCGGTTCGCATGACAGGGGGGCGGGGACGTTGACGCCCGGTACGAGCCACACGCTCGTCGGCACACTGCTGGCGTCGGACCCCGGCACCTCACGGGAGTTCCGCCGGCAGCTGCTCGCCGACGTGTGCGCTCCGGACGTCCGGATCCGGTGGCGGGCGGTCTTCGAGCTCGCATGCCTGGGTGACCCGGGCGCGGACGCGCTCCCTGCCTTGATCGCCGCGGCGCTTGGCGACGAGGACCCCGGTGTTCGCACGCACGCCGCCCGCGCGCTCACCGGCGGCGGACGCGACGCTGCAGAGGCGCTCTTCGCTACGTTGGCCGAGGGCGGGGACCACGATGCGGTCCTCGAGTTGCTCGGCGGACTCGGGGCGGAGGCTGTGGCCGTGCTCGCGAACGCGCTGAGCGCCGAAGAACCCGCGACCCGTTGGGCCGCTGCGGGTGCGCTCGAGGACCTGGCCACCGAGGATGCGACCGAGGCGCTCATCGCCGCTCTGTCCGACCCCGACGACGAGGTGCGGCACTGTGCGGCCACGGCGCTCGGACACGTCGGCGCTCCCGCCGTGGGCGCGCTGCTGGCGACGCTCGGCGACCGGCTCCCCATGGCGCGCGCCGAGGCCGCACGCGCGCTCGGCTACCTCGCGGACCCGAGCGCCTTCATGCCGCTCATCGTGGCGCTCGACGATCCCGATCCCGGTGTCCGCGGCTCGGCAGCGTGGGCGCTCGGGTGCCTTCGCGACCCGCGTGCGCTCGTTCCGCTGCTCGTGGCTCTCGACGACGCCGACCACCGCGTCCGCGAGGGCGCGGCCGCCGGCCTCGGCAGGTCGGGCGACGGCCGCTCGGTGCGGCCGCTCATCGGCGTGCTCGAGGACGTCGACGACAACGTCCGCTGCCGCGCGGCAGCCGCACTCGGTGAACTCGGCGGTCGGCGGGCGCTGCCGTTCCTGATCGCAGCGCTCACGTGCGACCCTTGCGAGGACGTGCGCTGGGCTGCTTCCGACGCAATCGCGGAGATCGGCACGGAAGCGGTCGCTCCCCTGCTGGAGGCGCTCGACGGTGAGGACGAGGAGGCGCGGGGCTGGATCGCCCTCGCGCTCGAGACGCTCGGCGCCTCGGCGATCGAGTCCAGCGTCGACGACGCCCATGGGCACGATCGGAGGCTCGGTCCGGCGCACGTGCGCGAAGCGCTGTCCTGGACCGACGAGGGCCGCGCCGCCGCGATGTAGGTGGGGCCGGGCCTAGCGGCCTGCGCGCTCCCAGCGGCACAGCCGCGACTCGGCGAACTCGATCGCCTCGTACAGCAGCACGCCCAGCAGCGCCATCGCGAGGATCCCCGCGAACATCTCCCCGTAGCGCACGCGGCCCCATGCGTCGAAGACGAAGTAGCCGAGTCCCGTGGAACCCGCGATCGATTCCGAGAAGAACAGGACGGCTACCGCGGTTCCCGCGCCGATGCGCAGCGCCGTGAAGATCTCCGGCATCGCCCCCGGCACGGTGACGTTCGTGAACACCTGCCATGCGTTCGCGCCCAGCGACCGCACGGACAGCACGGAGGCGGCAGGGATCGACCGGGCCGCATCGCGCGCCGTGACGAGGATCTGGAAGAACACGATCAGCGCGATGAGGGCGATGATCGAAGCGTTCCCGATCCCCAGCAACACCAGGAGCACCGGCAGGAACACCGCCTTCGGCACCGGGTAGTTGAGGAAGATGAGCGGACCTGCAACGAGGTCGGCAGCCTTGGAGCGTCCCAGCCACAGCCCAAGTGGCGCGCCCACGACGAGTCCGATCACCATCGCGACCACCACACGAAGCGCGCTGTAGCCGAAGTGCGGCGCCAGCAGCGGGAACTGCTCCACGACCTGCATGAGAGCGTCCGCGGGCGTCGGGAGCGCGGGCGAGTGCAACAGCAGCGACGCCGCCTCCCACACCACGAGCATGACGGCGATCGCCCCCACGTACCCGATGGCACGGCGCAGCCATGTCCTCACAACGCACCTCCGCCCGGGTGGAGCGCGCCTTCGGCTTCGAGAAGGCCGCGGAGTTCCGCGCACTTGGCGTAGAACGCCTCGGTCTGCCGGTAGCCGGGCGTTCCCATTCCGGGGTTCTCCACGATCGAACCGATCCGGCCGGGCCGCGGCGTCATCACGAGAACCGTCCCGCCGAGGTAGACCGCCTCTTCGATCGAGTGGGTGACGAGCACCGACGTGTGCCGGCGATCGAGCCACAGCGAGAGCAGCAGGTCCTGCAGGTCCTCGCGCGTCAGGGCGTCGAGCGCGGAAAGCGGCTCGTCCATGAGCAGCAGGTCCGCGTCGAGCGCGAGCGCGCGGGCGAGTGCGAGGCGCTGCCGCATGCCGCCGGACAGCTCGCTCGGGTAGAGGCCGACGAACTCGGTGAGGCCCACGCGCTCGAGCGCCTCAGCGGCGCGGGCGCGACGCTCGGAGCTGGGGTGGCGGCGTATCCGCAACCCCAGCTCCGCGTTCTCGCGAACGGTCTTCCATGGAAGGAGACCGAAGTCCTGCAATATCAGCGACGTGCGCAGGCGGGGGCCGGAGACCGGCTCGCCGCCAACATCGACGCTTCCCGTCGACGTGGCCAGGAGCCCCGCGACGGCGAGCAAGAGGGTCGACTTTCCGCACCCTGACGGTCCGATGACCGCCACGGACGAACCGTCGGCCAACTCCAGGTCGGCACCGGCAAGCGCCACCACGTCGGAATCGACGCCGTGGTAGGTGACGCCGACCGCATGCGCGCTGACGCTCGCCATTCCCGTGCCCAAGCCTCTCTGTCGTACGCGAACCGTTCCTACTGGGCGGGAGCTGTCCAGGTGACGTCGGCGTAGGTCACCGGGGTCTTCAGGTAGCCTTTGGCGGTCATCCAGTCGGTCACCGCGGTGACCTCATCCTGGGTCGGGAGCTGCGCGTTCGGGTACGTGTTCACCGCGTAGCTGTCCTTCAGCGGCTCCGGCAGGCGGGCCTTGTCCACGAGCAGCGCACGGAACGTGTCCGGCGCGGCGTTGATCGTGGCGGCGGCTCCGTCCCAGACGCCGAGAAGCTTGGAGACGGCGGACGCGTTCGTCGCGTCGCCGAGGTACTTCTCGGAGAAGACGAGAACGGTCTGCGAGATGTTCGCGCCGGTCGTGTCGTCGGCGATGATCTTAGCGCCGGTCTTGGCGGCCAGCGAAAGGAACGGCTCGGGCAGCGCGGCGGCGGCAAGCTTGCCGCTCATGAGCAGCTCGAAGCGCGCGGGAACCTTCTTGACCTCTTCGGTCTTGACGGACTCGGTCGCAACGCCCGCGGCCATCATCAGCTTATCGAGAACGAACTCCTGGATCGTGGCGCTGGAGGTTCCGACCGGCACGCCGGCGAGGCCCTTGAGGCCGGTGACCTTCGAGCCCGGCTTGACCGCGATGCCGAAGCGGCCTTCCTTGGCGGTGGAGCCGAGCATGATGCTCACGGCCTTGACCGGCACGCCACCGGCACGCAGCGAGGATACGGCGATGAGGTCGCCCATGAAGCCGTCGACTGCGCCGGCGGTGAGCGCAGCGTCGCGCTCCTGTGCCGACTGGAAGACGGTGATCGTGACGTTGAGTCCGGCCTTGGTGAACAGGCCGTCACGCTCTGCCACCCACAGCGGAAGGCTGTCCTCGGTCGGCAGCACGCCGATGCGGACGGCCGTGCCCGTGGACCCGGTCTGCGGAGTGCCCGGGGTGTTGGCGGCCGGCGTGGCCGGGGTGCATGCCACCAGGCCCACGGCCATGAGCGCGCAGAGCGCGATCGCGAGTACGGTGCGGACGTTTCGGTTCACTGCGGGTTTCCCTTCGTCGGACATCATCTGCATACCGGCTGGCGCAAACGTATCTCGTCACGTATCGGGATGCCGGCGAAGCCGACCCCCGCGTAGCCCAACTTGTCGGCCAGAAGCCCCGGTGCGATATCGGTGATCGCGAAGCCGTGGCGCTGGTAGAAGTACAGGAGCGGGAGGTCGTCGTTCGAGACGGCGGCCTTGAGGGCGGGAAGCGAACGGGATGCGGCAGATCCGGCGGCCGCGGCGAGCAAGGCTGAACCGACGCCGCGTCCCTGGGCCTCCGGGTACACCGAATACATCACGACCGCCAGTTCACCGCCGTGCACGGCGCAGGAAATGAGCCCGATGAGTGAGCCGGCCTCGTCGATGGCGACGAGATTGTCACAGGCAAGAACGTCGAACGTGCGGCCGAAGACGTCGATCTCAGTCTCGCCCCACGCGCGGTCGCAGATCTCTTCGATGGCGTGACGGTCGGCGGCGATCGCTTCGCGAACGGTGAACGGGGCCGCCTCGCTGCGAGGCTGGTGCTCGGCGCAGGTGACGCTCATCCGGGCTTCCGCCAGCGGCAGGGCCCGGCCGTCGACCGGGCACAGGTACTGCGGGTATGGAAGCTCGACCTGGTCTGCGGCGCTCATGGGACCCTCCGACGCGTCTGCGGGTGCTCGCCTCTGCGGCAACACTCGGAGAATCTTACTCTACCCGCGCGCTTTCGTACCGTTCTCAGCCACGCTCGAGGCCCGCGCGGAGCTCGGCTGCGGCAGCGTCCGGATCCACCACGTTGAGGTACACGCCGCTCCCCCACTCGAAGCCGGCCTGCTCGCTCGCTCGCGGCAGCACCTCGGCGTGCCAGTGGAATGGGAGTCCCGCGTGCTGTGCGGAGTACGGCGAGTCGTGGAGGATCACGTTGAACGCGGCGTCGCCGAACAGGCCTCGGATCGCGCGCGCGGCGGCAACGAGCGCCACACCGAACGATGCCCTCTCCTCGGATGTGGCGTCGGCGATCGTCGCCATGCACCTCCGCGGGGTCACGCGCATGAAGTACGGGACCGGCGCGGCCCATGGACTGTGCACCACGGTGATCCCGTCGTCGTAGACGATGCGGTCCCCCATGTCGTCGGCGCGGGCGGTATCGCACAACACGCACCGGCCGCCCTCCGCCGCGTGCGACGTGAAGTTGCCGATCTCGCGGATGAGCATGTCCGGCACCCGCGGGAGCGCCATGATCTGGGTGTGCGGGTGCGAGAGCGAGGCGCCGGCCATGCGGCCGTAGTTGCGGAAGACGACCGCGGCGGCGAACCGCCCGTCCTCACGCCATGCCTTGATGCGGTAAGCAAGAGCGTCGGCCAGAAGCGCCGCGTGCGCGGGCGAGTAGTCGGCGAGCGTTTCGTCGTGGCGCGGGGTCTCGACGATGACTTCGTGCGCGCCGAAACCGGTCGTACCCTCGTAGGGCCACGGAGCGGCGAGGTCGTCGGGGCCGTCGTCATCAGGGTCGGCGACGAGCGCGGGGAACATGTTGGCGAACGCCCGCACCTCCCAGTGCGCCTCGCCGGGGATCGCGAGCTCCAAGCGCGACGGTGGCGTCTGCTCCTCGTGGCCGAGACAGAACGGGCACGTGGACGCGTCCGCGACCTCGTCGGGGGTGCGGCGGAAGTCGCGCGGGCGGCCCGCGCGCTCGGGTTCGATGACGACCGTTATGCCCGTGACCGGGTCGACTCTCAACTCAGACACCGTTCACCTCTCCCGGTGCTACGCTGTGGAGGCAAGCATACCGTGAACCGCCCCCGGAAGGACCCGCTTCGATGCCGGATGCCCGCATGATCCCGAGCCTGGCCGACAGCGAGATGGCCGCAGCGGCACTCGCACGCGCGCGGGTACTGTATACGGACGTCGACGGGACGCTGCTGGGACGAGGGGCCTGCCTGCTCGCGGACGGCGAAGGCGCTCCGAACCTGGATGCGGCGAACGCGATCGCCGCACTCAACGGAGCGGGACTGCCCGTGGTCATCGTCTCGGGCCGCAACGCCCGGCAGCTGCGCGAGATGACCCGGCTCCTCGGCTGGCCCGACTTCATCGCAGAGCTCGGCTGCGTGCGCAGCTACGACCGCGGCGCCCGCGTGGTCTACGACACCGGCGACTGGCCCGAAGGGTCGCTGCTGCCCGACGAGACCCCCTACGAGGCGATCGAGCGGGTCGGCGCGGTGGAGATGCTCCAGGAGCGTTTCCCCGGTCTCATCGAGTACCACGACCCGTGGCACGTCGACCGCGACGTCACCCACATCCTGAGGGGCAACGTCCCGATCGCGGAAGCGCAGGCCGCACTCGACGCGCTCCCGCTGCCGGTGACGATCGTGGACAACGGTATCGTCCACCCGCTGCACCACACGCTCGTCGGCGTGACGGAGGTCCACGCGATCCACCTCGTCCCGAGGGGTACCTCAAAGCAGCACGCGGTATCCGCCGACCTTCGCGCCCGGGGGCTCGGCGCGGCCGATGCGATGGCGATCGGGGACTCTGCCGCGGATGTCTCGATGGCGGAGATGGTGGGCCTGGTGACCGTGGTCAGCAACGGCCTTCGCGACCCCAAGCTCCTCGAGTGCGCCGCGGGCTTCGACAACGTCGTCGCCACGAACGCGAGCCACGGCTCCGGCTGGGCCGAGCTGGCGTCGGCATGGCTGGCGGCGCGGCGCGGATAGGCCTCACCCGCGCCCCGTATCCGCACGCCGTCCCCGGCAGGTTGCGCCCCCCACAGGCAGCGCCCTACAATGGCCTGTGCCCTTCGGGGCGTTGACACGAGCCAATACAGCTCAAGTCCGTTAGGTGCGGCTCCTGTTCGAACACAGGCCACTGCCCGGAAATGTCGAGAGACGCCAATGGGTAGAACAGCCCTCGCCGGCTTAAGGCGAAGGATAAGGTGGCTGGACCGGTAGTTCCGGTCCTTACGTCGGGCAGTGCTCAAACCATGACGAGGGATGCGAGCGTGAAGTGCGCGGTCACCGACAGGTGACGTTTCCCCGCGCGCGACAGGTCTCGCCGGCATGTGCGCCGGCGGCCCCACGCAGCCCCCGTCTGTTCGGATGACGGCGGGCTGTTTTCGTTCATGTCGGTTCTGTAGCCGGATAGATGAGGACTTAGTGAAACCTCCAAGTAGGCACTAGGTCCCGGCTCCCCCGCCACGCGCGGGCCGTCGGGACCGTACCCCCGACAAGGCCCCGAAGGAACTGCGCCGCCATCACGCTCGCGGAGCATCCACGGCATGGGAGCAACCATGATCTACATAACCCGCATGATGGGGAAACCGGTGGTCGACGCCGCCGGCGAGACCATCGGCACCATCAACGACATCGCGATCTCGCCGGGCGAGGTCTTCCCGCGCGTCACATCGCTCGCGTTCCTCGGACCCGGCAAGACGCCGTTCATGTTGTCCTGGCGCAAGTACGTCGCCGACATCGACGAGGACCGCGTCACCCTGCAGGTCCCGCGCGCGGAGTTGCGCTTCTCATACCTCCAGCCCGACGAGGTACTGCTCTCCCACGACCTGCTCAACAAGCAGATCGTCGACACCCAGGGCATGAAGGTCGTGCGCGTGAACGATCTGAAGCTCTCCGAGTCGCGAGGCCAGCTGCGGCTGCTCGGCGCCGAAGTGGGCGTGCGCGGGCTGCTGCGCGGGCTCTCGCCGCGGCTCGAGACGCTCACCGCCCGCCTCGCGAAGCTCTTCGGGGGCAGCCTCACTGAGAACATCATCGCGTGGAACTACATCGACCTGCTCGACCGCGACCTGAGCCACGTGAAGCTGTCCGTCACGCACAAGCGCCTGCACGAACTGCACCCGGCCGACGTGGCCGACATCCTGGAGCAGCTCGCGCCCAACCAGCGCGCCAAGGTCTTCGAGCACCTGGACAACGATCAAGCGGCGGAGGCGATCTCTGAGCTCGACGACGAGCTGCAGGCCGACGTGCTCGAGGACCTCACCAACGAGCGCGCGTCCGACATCCTCGAGATCATGGACCCGGACGACGCGGCCGACATCATCGGCGACCTCCCCTACGACAAGGCCGAGATCCTTCTGCGCCTCATGGGTGTCCGCGAGGCGCGCCAGGTCCGCAAGCTCCTCGGGTACCGCGAGAACAGCGCGGGCGGCATCATGACGCCCGAGGCGATCACGGTGTCCGCCCAGCTCAGCGTCCAAGAGGTCATCGACCGCCTGCGTTCCACCGTTGAGAAGGCCGAGAACGTCTACTCGATCTACGTCGTGAGCGACGGGCGCGTGCTGCAAGGCGTCGTTCCGCTGCGCGACCTCATCGTGTCCGGCCCCGAAGTGCGCATCGCGGACATCATGTCGACCGAGTACTTCAGCGTCGGTCCCGACGACGACCAGGAGGCGGTCGCCGAGATGATGAGCAAGTACGACCTGCTGGCCCTTCCTGTCGTGGACGAAAGCGGCCGCGTGCTGGGCATGGTCACCGTCGACGATGCGCTCGACGTCATGGAGCAGGAGGCGGCCGAGGACCTCGCGCTGGCCACCGGCTACAGCCAGGGCGCTCAGGGCGCATGGCTCTCCCTGCGGCGCACCGGCTCATGGGCGCTTGCATGGGCGGTCATCGCGTTCGCCATCGCGGCGCTCGTCCGCAACGGCGCGGGAGGCACGCCCTCGCCGCTCACATGGGTGTTCGTCGCGGCGGCCTTGCTCCCGATCGTCCTGAGGCTGACCGAGGACATCGCATCGCGCGCGACCTCGGGCCTCATCGAGGCGCCGGGCGAGAGCGGCCGCACCGGCCTCGCGCGCCGTCTCGTGGCCGATGCCGCGCTCGGTGTCGGCCTGGGCGTCGCCGCAGGGCTCGCGGTCCTCGCGGTCCTCGACGTCGCCCTCAAGGACCCGACGGTGGCCGCGGTGTTCGCGGTGCCCACGGCCCTCTCGATCCTTCTGACGACCTTGGCGGCCACGGTGGTCGCCTACGTGGCGGAGCGGCTCTCGGACACCGGGCGTCGTGTGAGCCAGACGGCTCTCACCGCGGGCCTCGTGCTCCTGGCTGCGGCCCTGTACCTGGCCTTCGCATACATCGGCGCCGGCATGGCAGCCGGCGCCCTCGCCAAGATGACGATCGGATAGCGGTCCGATGACCGCCCGGGCCGCAACGGATACCCAGCCGATCCAGCCGAAACCGCGCTCGCGCGTGTGGCTGCTGCTCGCCGTCATCGGCCCCGGCGTCATCGCCGCGAGCGCCGGGAACGACTCCGGCGGCATCTCCACCTACTCGCAGGCAGGCGCGAAGTACGGCTACGAGATGCTGTGGATGATGCTCCTGATGACGTTCTCCCTCGTCATCGTGCAGGAGATGGCCGGGCGAATGGGAGCGGTCACCGGCAAGGGGTTCGCGGCGCTCATCCGCGAGCGGTTCGGCGTGCGTCCCACCCTGCTGGCCATGCTCATGCTGCTGGCGAGCAACGCCGCCACCAGTGTCGCCGAATTCGCCGGCATCGCCGCTGCGATGGAACTGTTCGGCGTGAGCCGCTACATCGCGGTCCCGGTAGGCGCGATCGTCGTGTGGCTGCTCGTCGTGCGCGGATCGTTCCGCAACGTCGAGAAGGTCCTGCTCGGGTTGTCGCTCGTCTTCATCACCTACATCATCACGGCCTTCGCGGCGAAGCCGGACTGGCTCGTGGTGGGGCATGCGCTCGTGACGCCAAGCGTCCGCTTCGACCCGGGCTTCTTCTCGCTCGCGGTAGCGCTCACCGGAACCACCGTCGCGCCGTGGATGCAGTTCTTCGTGCAGAGCAACATCGTCGACAAGGGAACGTCGATCAAGGAATGGGCGCTCGCGAAGTGGGACGTGATCGCGGGAGCGGTGGCGGCCAACTTCGTGGCGATCTTCATCATCGTCACCACGGCCACCGTCCTGCATCCGAACCCCGCGACCCGCAACATCACCGAGGCCTCGCAGGCGGCTGTGGCGCTGACCCCGCTCGTTGGCCAGTACGCGACCGTGCTCTTCGCGATCGGGCTGCTCGCGGCCTCCGTGCTCGCCGCGTGCGTCCTGCCCCTGACCGCCGGCTACTCGATCTGCGAGGCGTTCGGCTGGGAGGCCGGTGTCGACCGGAAGTTCTCCGAGGCGCCGATCTTCATCGGCATCTACACGTTCGTCATCTTCGTCGGAGCGGCGCTCATCCTCATACCGGGCGTGAACCTCATCGCCGTGATGATCCTGTCGCAGGTCATCAACGGCATGATGCTGCCGTTCCTGCTCATCTTCATGATGGTCATCGTCAACGACCGGAGGATCATGGGCACGCACGTCAACGGCCGCTTCTTCAACGCGGTCGCATGGCTCACGATCGCCGGCGCGATCGCACTCACCGTGATCCTGCTGGGGATGACCGCGCTCGGGATCGGCGGCTGACATCGTGCCCGCCGACAAGCGCGCGATGCGCGACGCCGTTCGCGCGGCCCGCTCCGCCATCGGCGCCACGGACAGAGCCGCCGCCTCCGAGGCAGCCCAGGTGCGGGCGTTTTCACACGCGGACGTCGCGGGTGCCCGAGCGGTGCTGGCCTACGCAGCCATAGCCGAGGAGATCGATCCGTCCTCGCTCGTGTCGGAACTGCGTGCGCGTGGCGCGCGGATCGCCTACCCGCGCGTGTGCGGCCCGGGTGAGCTCACACTGCACTGGGTGGGCGCTCAGGAGGAGCTCGCGGCCGGCTACTGCGGCATCGCGGAACCCGGGCCCGACGCTTCGGAGGCCTCGATCGAGGACTTCGATCTGGTGATCGTGCCGGGGACCGCATTCGATGGGACGTGCGCCCGGCTCGGGATGGGCGGCGGATTCTACGACAGACTTCTGGCTCGCCTGGGCCCCGGGACTTTCACAGTTGCGCTCGCGTACGACGAGCAGATCGTGCCGTGTGTACCGGTCGAAGGGCACGACGTCGCGCTCGACGCCGTATTCACGCCCACGCGCACGTTCTCGCGGGTGCGGCAGCCCTAAGGGATCGCGACCTGCGCGGGGAGTCGGTAGAGCCGGCTCAGCGTGACCATCTTGTACCCGCGCGCGTGAAGCCCCTTCAGGACCTTCTTCAGCGCCGCGACCGTCTGCGAGCGGTTGCCGCCGCCGTCGTGCATCAGGATGACCGACCCGGGACGTACGCGATCCAGTATCCGGCGGGCGATCTTGCGGGAACCCGGGCGCGCCCAGTCCTTCGGGTCGATGCTCCACAACACGACACGCATGCCCAAGCGCTTCGCTTCTCGGTAGACGAACCCGTTCGTCGACCCTCCGGCCGGACGGTACCAGCGTATCTGGACGTGCAGGACCTTCTCGATCGAGCGCCGTCCCCTCTCGATCTCGCGCGTCACGACCGCATGCGACGCATGGGCGAGCAGCTTGTGGTTCTGCGTGTGGTTGCCGATCTCCATGCCCGCCGCCAGCACGCGGCGGGCGGTGTCGGGCCGTGCCGTCACCTGGCGGCCGATCATGAAGAACGTCGCCTTCACGTCAGCGGCCTTCAGCAACGCGAGCACCTCGTCGGTGGACTTCGGCCAGGGGCCGTCATCGAAAGTGAGCGCGACCTCCTTGCGTCCCGTCCATGCCGGCTCACGCCGCACCGTCATCGGTGACCCGCGGGTCGCGACGCGGCGCGTGACCTCCACACGGCTCACGATCCCCACGTCGGCGATCACGATGCCGGGCGTCCCGCTGTCTTCCACACTCTCGACCGGCCCTTGGCCCGCGAAACGCACTCCCGGAGGCGTCTCGATGAAGCGCATGACGGTCGATTCCCTCACGTCCCGCCCGTGGAAGCTGCGGATGTCCGACCCGCCGGGGATCGGTGCGTCAACCGCGGCCGGCGCGCCGTCGATCCGGATGGCAGGCGGTCCACCCCCGTGCCGGACAAGGATCCGGCCGTCGACCGAGACGAGATCGCCCCGCGTGCCTTGGAGTCGGCCTCTCGCCGAGAGATCCAGAGATGTCGTGCCTCGAGCGACCCAGGCTCGCATCCCGTCGACGGTCACGACCACCGGCCCGACGAGGGCGAACGCCAGCGCCACGGCGGCGGCAGCGGCGATCAGCACGCCGGCGATCCATAGACCTGCGTCACGGGGCGCCGCTCCGCCGGAGTCGGGCACGCCCGGCTCGTGGGTCACGTCGTTCTCGGTTCCGCTTTCCACCACGAGGCCCTACCCCTGCTCGCTGGAGATGCGTTCGACCTGGCCGTGCACGAGTCCCAGCAGCACGTCCCGCGCCATACGCACCATCGAGGACGGGGTCCCGGCGGCGGTGTAGACCGTTTCGAAACGCAGGAGCGAGTCGTCGATGAGCACCGTCAGCGTATCGGGAAGGTCGTACGGGGAAACGCCTCCGATGGCGTACCCGGTGGCCGAACGAACGGTCTCGGCGTCCGCGAACCGCACGGACTTGGCGCCGAGCAACTTCCCGATCGCTTTCGTGTCGCCGCGGCGGTCACCGGCGACGAGCGCCAGCACCGGCGCGCCATCGGCCACGAACACGAGCGACTTCACGATCTGACCCACGCTGCAGCCGACCGCGTCGGCCGCCAGCTCGCACGTCTTGGTCGATCGGTCGTCGAACGCGACGAGGTCCTGCTCGAGCCCGCGGGCGGCCAGGAACGTCCTCACGCGCTCGAGCGAACCGGCCTTTCGCGGCGGGCGCACGGCCTCCGCAGCGTCGCTCATCGGCTCGACCCCTTTGGGCGGATCGAGTTCACGAGCGGGGCGGGGACGCGCTCGCCCACCCTGCGGGGAAGTTGCAGCGCCTCGAGCACCGCTTCGAGGTTCTCGGTCCAGCTCGCGAGCGTCTTGAGTTCCAGCCGCATGAGCGGGCTCACCGGGTGCGGCCGCGCGACCTCGAACCCCTGCCTGAGCAGGAACTCGACCGTCATGAGAGGGCTGCGCTCCCGGTCGGCCACGTCCGAGGCGGCATACGCCTCGACCGTGCGCTCACCGCGGGACACGAGGTCGCGCAGCGCTGCCTGCAGCAGGACCTTGCCCAGCCCGGCATCACGAACGTCCGGCTCCACTCGCAGGCACGCGATGAGGACAGCGTCGTCGTCAGGTGGTCCCGCGGGCATGCCCGCTGCACGTGGGAAGAACCTCGGTGGAGCGTATTTCACGAATCCCAGCGGGACGCCGTTCTCGTACGCGATGCGGCCGCACTCCCCCCACTGGGCCCTCACATCGTCGATCCAAGCCGCGAACTCCTGCGCCGCGCCGGAATGTGAGCACACGGGCTCTCCGGCGCCGGGACTCTCCCACATCGCACATGACGAACAGAGGCCCGGGAGGTCCCCGATCCTCTCAGCCGTCAGTGCTCGGATCCTGCGTGCCACACGCACTCCTCGCCGAGGTGCCCGACCCGCAAGCCTTATCCGTCGTCCTTCATTCCGTCGCGGAACGCTTTCACGGAGTCCCGCCAGGTCGAGCCCACCGACCGGGCCGCCTTCTCGACGACCTGCGAGTCCTTGACCGCCTTGATCGCGCGACCGGTCGCGGCTCCCGCGGCGACGACGGCGCCGCCCACAGCGTCACCGACCACCGCAGCCGTTCCCGCGGCGCTCACCACGGTCGCCGCGGCCGCCTTCGCAAGGCCGCCCTCGGCGTCCAGGGCGGGCGCCTCCACAGAGATGTGCACCGCTCCGGCGGAGTACCCGACGATCGCTTCCGCGGGCACTTCGAGCTTGCCGTACGCGGCACCCGCGACCACGCTCTCGCCCACGAAGAGCGTCAGCACGGTTCCGCTGACGGGGTCGAACTCGAAGTCGCTCACCGTCCCGAACACAGCGCCCGACGGGCCCGCGACCGGCATCCCGCTCCAGATCACGGTCCGGTCGGGATCGAAGCCGAGAGCGTCGGCGGAAGCGCGTGTGGATGGCAGCTTCGCAAGGGTCGTGGTTGCTCCGGCTGCGGCTCCCGAGAGTGTGAGTGCTGACAGCGGCAAGTAGGTCTCGGGCCGTGAGACGACTACGAGTGCTGCGGGCGGCCGCACCGAGGCGCCGACCACCGAGGGAGTTCCGTCCGGGTGCAGGAGCAGGCGAAGGACCGTTCCCGCCGCTTCGCCGTCCGGACCGGTCATCTTCTCGTTCTCGACCTCACTCGCACGCGCCATGCCCTCGCCGTCCTTCACCGGGTGCGACAGGGCCGGCCACCGGGGTGCGGAGGCCGGCCCGAGTACAGTCCTCGATCGTGCCCGCAGCAGCCTAGACCGTCGGCTCGGCGGCGGCTTCCGCCTCCGGGGCGACGACGACCGCGGCGGTCTTCTCCGCGACGAAGTCGAGCGCGTCCTTGGCCTTCTCGGACGCAACGTCGACGCCGGTCTTGGCGGCAGCGCTGCCGGTCTTGATGCCGGCACGGGCGTCCTTGCCGAGCTCCGTCACCTTGGAGCGGGCGGCCACTGACGCTTCGTCGACCTTGACCTTGAGCGCCTCGCTGACCTCGTCGACCTTGCCCTTGAGCTCCTCGGCGCGCTCCGCCGTGCTGCCCTTGGCGACCGAGTAGGCCTCCACGAGCTTCTCGCGGCCGTCCTCATACGTGTCCATCGCCGTGTCCAGATACTCCTGGCCGCGCTCGGCGATCATCTCGCGGGTCTCCTTGCCGGAACGCGGGGCGAACAGCATCCCGATCAACGCGCCCAGCAGGCCACCCAGCAGGAACGCACCGAACGAGCTGCCACCGTGCCGATAGTCGTCGTACATGCCGCACACCCCCGTCACCGGTCTCATCTGTCATCTGCGTG
>JAHEXP010000098.1 GCA_023252055.1 Coriobacteriia bacterium | reverse complement strand
CCACCGGCCGTGAAGACGAGATGACCGTGCTGGCCATGGCCGGCGACGGCGGCACCGCCGACATCGGCATCCAGGCGCTTTCCGGCGCCGCCGAGCGCGACGAGGACTTCATCTACGTCTGCTACGACAACGAGGCGTACATGAACACCGGCACCCAGCGCTCGGGCTCCACGCCTCAAGGTGCGCGCACGACCACCACCTGGGCGGGCAAGCGCGAGAACCCCAAGGACATGCTCGCGATCATGGAGGCGCACGGGATCGGCTACGTCGCCTCGACGAGCGCGGTGTTCCCCGAGGACATCCACGACAAGATCACCCGCGCGCGTGATCGGCGCGGCCTGCGCTACGTCCACATGAACCTGCCGTGTCCCAGTGGCTGGTCGTTCGACCCTAAGGACAGCGTCAACATAGGCAAGCTCGCGGTCGACACCGGGCTCGTCGTGCTCTACGAGATCGAGGATGGCGCCTTCCGCCTCACCGGGCGCAGTGCAGCGCTCGCGAAGGCCGGCCTGAAGTCGACCGTCGCCGAGTACGTCGCCGGCCAAGGCCGCTTCCGCGGGATCAGCGAGCAGACCGTGGCAAGCGTCCAGCAGTGGGTCGACGACCGCTGGGCGCGGCTTGTGGCACGCCACGAGGCCGGGGCGTAGGCGCGCAGCAGTACCTCCCACTCGCTGAAGTTGCCCCCGCGCCGCGTGCGTGCCCTACTCCGGCCGGCTGGGGCCGCGGTCGTCCTCGCGCTCGCGCATGAGCGTGCGCAACAGACGCTTGGGCATGGCCGTCATCCGGGGCGTCAGATCGACCGGCTCCGGCGACTCCCAGCCCAGCCACAGCGAGCCGAAGCGCAGCACCAGCGCGATCGTCGCTGCGGAGACCATCGCGACCGGTTTCGTGATGTTGAGCCAAGTCGTCGCCGTCACGTACACCACGCTTCCCGCGACCGCAGCGCTCGCGTAGAAACTCCCTCGCCTCAGAAGCGCGGGTTCCTGGTCCAGCAACAGGTCTCGGATGACGCCGCCTCCCGCTGCCGTGATCGTCCCCAGCATCACGGCCTGCAGTGGCCCCAAGTCCGCCACCAGCGCCTTGTCGGCCCCGACCAGGGCAAACAGCGAGAGCGAGAAGGCGTCGATGCCCACCAGCACCGGTCGTAACTTCTCGCCAAGCGAGAAGAAGAACATGCCCACGAGCGCGGCGGCCAGTACGGCGTAGAGCGCCCGCGGCGACTCCAGCGCGAAGATGCCGTAGTCCTGCAGCAGCAGATCCCGCATGATGCCGCCACCCAGACCATTCACGACCGCGAGCACGACGAGTCCGATGATGTCGAAGCGGCGGTTCACGGCCATGAGCGCACCCGAGAGCGCGCCGGCGAAGATCGCGGCGACCTCGAACCCGACCGGTAGGAACAGCGGCGCGGACTCGACCGGCGTCGTGGTCGTTGCGGCCGACGGCAGGAGCGAGGCGACCACACTCGGCACGACGCTCGTCACGATCGACTCGATGGTGCCGGTGGCGGGCACGCCCGTAGTGAACGCAGGCCACGACTCCACCACGGTGGCGGTCGCCGTGAGGGATGCGGCGACTGTGGCAGCGACGCTCATCTAGGGACAGACATCCTGTGCGACCCCTCAGTCCCGGTCCGGCGACGCTCCCAGCGCCTCAGCTGCAGCGGCCGCCCTGCGCTCGAGCTCGGCCACCCGGCGGGTGACGTCTGCAAGTGCTCCGGCGTCCACCTCTCCGGCTACAGCCCCGACCGCCGGCCCGCCTGCGATGGCGGCAGCCTCCGCGGCTTCCTTGCGGCCCCTGATGAACCGCAGGTAGCCGAACCCGACGCTCAGCAGGAGCGCCACCGCGACCACATAGAAGCGAGCCCGCGAATCACCGCCGGCGAAAGACCAGCCGGTGCCGTATATGAGAGTGAACATGCCGCCCAGCAGGAACCCGTTGCTGAAGATCTTCATGGTCTCCGGCAAGGTGAGCGAGACCGCCATGAGCACGGTGGCGAACGCCATGAGCACGATGCTCGTGTTGCGCGACCACTCGTCACGCGTCTGCTGCATCCGGTCGTTGAGCTCGTCGATCCGCTTCTGGATCCGCTCGGCCTCAGGGCTGTTCGGGGTGCCTTCCTTGCCTTCGAACGTCGCTGACTGTTCCCGGTACAGACGATCGAGTTCACGCTGCTCGGCCGAGTTCTGCTCGAACGGCTGGGGGTAGAACGTCCACACGCCCACTCCCA
>JAHEXP010000027.1 GCA_023252055.1 Coriobacteriia bacterium | reverse complement strand
GTGCTCGAGCGGCTGTCGGGCGACGCGGACGCCGACGTGCGCAGGTACGTCGCGCAGAACCCCTCGACGCCGGTGGCGGTGCTCGAGCGGCTGTCGGGCGACGCGGACGCCGACGTGCGCAGGGGAGTCGCGCAGAACATCAAGAGGAGGACCACATGAAGAGCCTGGCAACCGAGATCAAGAAGCTCGAAGACGAGGTCGCCGCCCTGCGGGCCGGCGATGCCCTGCTCGCGCAGGTGCGCGCCCTGCTGATGGGTCCGTCGCAAATGGAGATCTCGAACCTAGCTAGCGACACCGACATGCGCGTCCGTGACCTCACCGATCTATGCGCCGACCAGAGGCGAACGATCGATGACCTCCGCGCGGCGCATGCCCGGTTGATCGATGACCTCCGCGCGGCGCATGCCCGGTTGGTGGAGAGCGCTGATCTCACGAGCGGCATCCTCATCAAGACCCAACAGGACCTCGTCGCGGCTGGTCGCATGGAGGACGCGGAGGTGGACCAGGAGCTCCCGATCATTGCACACAACCTGCGGTGCATCGTGGTGGGGATGCTGGAGGATATCGAGGCGCGACCAGCGCCGGCAAAGCCAGACCTCGAGCGGCTCGACGCCATGATCGCAGACACCCAGGGGCTCACCTGGGACCACTCACCGAAGGACCTCGCGATGTTCAAGCGCATCCGTGAGCTTGTCGCTGGTGCAGACTCGAACCCGGTCGACGCGGAGCACATCCCCCCCGCCGCGTCTACCGTCGCAGAGGAGGGGGCGGCGGACGAGGCCGCCCCCTCCAACGCGAGCACGCAACCGCTCGAGCCGGATCTTGTCGCGTGGGTGCTCAAGCATCCGAATCACGACAAGCACGACGCGAAGGCCGCCAATCACCCATGCCCGGTGTGCGGCGCCGCGGCGGATGAGATGTGCAACTTCCGGGAGGCCGTGCACGCGTTTACGGCCTCGCTGCGCTGCCACGATGCTCGCCGCGCCCTGGTCGGCGGCCCGCCGTTGAGCGCCAACGCGAAGCGCGCGCCGAACACCGCGAAGGACTGCCCGTCGTGCCACTCCCCTGCGGGCGCGTCGGAGACGCACGTCCTCTTGCTCCTCGAGAACGCCATCAACCCCGCTCTATCGAAGAAGGCGCGGGGGGCGGCGAAGCGACACCTCGACACGGCCAGCCTGAGCAACGTCTCCGACCGGGTCCGCATCATGGTGAACCGCGCCAAGATCGGCACCCTCACCCTCGAGGAGGTGCAGGCCATCCGCGCGCAGCCCGCGCAGGAAGGGGCGGCCGCACCATGACCGAGCCCGAGCTGCGCCTTGCTCTCTCCCTCGCCCTCGCGGAGGTCGAGCGCCTCCGCGGCGCGCAAGTGGCGCCGAATCCGGTCGAGGAGAAGCTCCTGGTCGAGGCGGTGCAGTCGCACGTCATGCTGTTGACCGGCGCGTCGCACCTGGCGAAGCGCGCGCCGCTCGTGGCTCAGCAGCTGCGGCACCGCGCGGATCGACTCCAGGCGGCGATGCCGGCGAGGAGGCGAGCGTGAGCGAGAAGATCATTGTGGTGCGCTGCTCGGCGTGTGGCGGCAGCGGCGCGGGTGATGGGCTCGGCGGGGTATGCCGAGGCTGCCTGGGGTCTTGCTGGCGGTGGAGCGACGGGCGTCCCGCAACGCGATGCCCAGGTGGTGGGAAGAGCCCGCCCACCTGCGCGCGAAATCACCAGCACCTCCCGTGCGGCCGCGGCGGTACCACCTGCCCTGGTTGCGATCGCCCCGTTGAGCTCATCGGTCTCGATGAGGACGTGCGGCGTGAGCTGTTGGGGCGTGCGTGATGGAGCGCCCGATCATTTTCAGCGACGCGATGGTTCGCGCCATCCTCGACGGCACCAAGACGCAGACGCGGCGGTTGGTGCGGACGCTGCTACCGGCCTCGGAATACGAGGTCGTCATGCACCCCGGCGATGGGCCAGCCCTCGAGACGTTCGGCGATCCGCTGGCCGATGAAGCCGAGCGGCGCTTCTGCCCCTACGGCGTGCCCGGCGATCGGCTCTGGGTGCGGGAGGCGCATCAGGCGCACTGGGTCGACGACCAGCGACCAGACCTCGACTTCACCGAGTCGCAGGGAGTCGGGTGGCGGGTGCGATACCGAGCGACAGACGGCCTCGTTGATCTGCACTACGAGGACCGTGGTGTTGGCGCGTGGTGCCGCCCCTCGATCCACATGCCCCGATGGGCCTCGCGCATCACGCTCGAGCTGACCGACGTGCGCGTGCAGCGCCTGCAGGACATCAGCTCGGCGGCCGCGCGCGCGGAGGGCGTCACGCCGGTTGGGTATGGTGCCGACGCGGCCGCGGGTGAAGGTCATCGCCTCGCGTTCGCGTTCAAATGGAACGAGATCCACGGCGGCCCCACCAGCATCACCGACGGACCACCGGGTCCGCTAGGTGGCGCATGGGCGCAGAACCCTTGGGTCTGGGCGCTGACGTTCAAGCGCGTTCAGGTTGCCGTATGACCACCCACGCGGGCCCCTCCCTGCAGAACTACGCGACGCCCGACTACCTCGTGCGCGCCCTCGAGCGCGAGCTCGGCCGCCCCTTCGACCTGGACGTGTGCGCCGAGGAGTGGAACGCCAAGGCCCCGCGCTTCATCACCGAGGCCGAGAACGGCCTCACCGCTCAGTGGGGACGGCGGAATTGGTGCAACCCGCCGTACAGCGACCAGGCCGCCTGGATGCGCCGGGCCTCGGCTGAGGCCGAGGTCCGAGGCGCGACCACCGCGTGCCTCGTGCGCGCGTCGATCGACACCTCCTATTGGCTGCGGCTCGTCACCCTCCGCGGTACCTGCGACTTCCTCCGCGGGCGCGTCGCGTTCATCTCACCCGTCACGCTCAAGCCCGAGCGTGGCTCGACCTTCGCCTCGGCGATCGTCTGGTACGGACCTGCCTTCTCACCCTGCTGTGTCCGCTGGCGCTCCGCGGCGACCGGCGAGCTCATCGACCTGAACCGGGCGCTGCAGGTGCGCCAAGACGGGGAGGCCGCTTGACCGCCCAGGTGCTCACCCTCGAAGGCGCGAAGCGCCGCGGCGCGCGGTGGTGCGACCGATGCGGTCAATGGCTGCCGGCCCACAATTTCAAGAAGGACCCGCGCGTGCCTGGTGGCCGCCGCGGCCGCTGTCATCACTGCGTTGACGCTGCGCGGAAGCTAGCGCGCGCCCTGCCGCCGGTGGAGCTCATGGAGCCGGTGACCATCTCGCTTGTGCCGATCGGCGAGCGGTGCGCGACGTGCCTGCATGCCGGCCCGTTCGTGCTCACCACCGGCGAGCGTGCCTGCGCACGGTGCCTGAAGCTGCGAGTGAAGCGGCGAGTGAAGCGGCGAGTGAAGCGGCGAGTGAAGCGGCGAGTGAAAGAGCGGAGGGGCGAATGAAGGACTCGAGCCTGTACATCCCGGTGCATGCCGACCTCTGGGACCACCCGAAGACGCGGCGTCTCGCACGAGCGGTCGACACAACGTCCGTGCAGGTGGTCGGGCACCTCGTCTCCCTGTGGACCTGGGCGGTGCGCTTCGCCCCCGACGGCGACCTCGCCGAGTTCGACGTGGACGAGATCGAGGACAGCGCCCGGTGGGACGGGGAGCGCGGGGTGTTCGCCGCCGCCCTTGTGCGATGTGGGTGGCTCACGGACCAGCGCCGCTTGAACGACTGGGAGAGCTATGCGGGCGAGGGGCTCTCGGTGCGGGCCGAGGCTCGAGAGCGGAAGCGGGCCCAGCGCGCCGGAGTGAGCGTGGAGCAGTTCCGCGCGCGGTCACGGGACGGTCACGCTAATGTCACACCGCCCGCGCGTGACGTGTCACGCAATGTCACGCCTGAACGGGAACGGGAACAAGAACGGGAACAAGAACGGGAACAAGAACGGGAGAGGGAGAGCGCGTGCGCGAGCGGCCAAGCCGCTGCACCCGCAGACCCGCCCGCTCCCGCTGGTGAGGCTTCGCCCCCGGAGGACCCGGCCTGGCTCAAGCGGGCCGAGGACCGCATGAGGTCGGCCCCTCCGAGACCTGGCAGGCCCGTGCGAGGGCGTGGGGTCGTCGGGCTTGCCGAGGCGCAGGCGAAGCCGTCGACCCCGGTGGAGCTCATCAAGGCCCACCCCGATCTGCGGCAGCGATTCGCGGTCTTCGACGGCCGGGGCACTCGGCCGAGGCTCGAGGAGCGACTCGCGGTCCTGTGGGCGAAGTGGTCCGAGCACTACGACGCCAGCGGACCCGCTATCGCGCTGGCACGGCTGACCGGCTGGCTCGGCGAGGACGCGGAGCGCTACGCCCGCGGATTCCAGCGCGACGTCGAGGCAGGTCAAGCCGGACCCACCGAGGACCCGAAGCGCCGGAAGCTCAGGGAGCGCTGGCGAACGAGGCGCGGGCGTGGCGAGGACCTGCCGCCGTTTGATGTTTGGGTGCAGCGCATCGAGGCCGATGGCTCGGCGGCCGATGAGCTGCGCGGCGACCCGCCCCCTGACAGCGATGGTCCGGAAGTCCCGATTCGCGACCTGATGCGTCGTGCCATCAGCGACGTCCGCGAGCGGGCGCGCGGCGCCGTCACTGGGGGGCGGGCGGAGTTGACGGCGGAAGAGGTTCCGTAGGCGATGACGACGCGAGAGGCCCAGGTGCGTGTCTCCCCGCAACAGGCGCTGCAGGCGCTCGAGCAGGTGCGCGCTCGTGGGCACGGACTCACGCTGCGCGTCACCCTCGAGACCCTCGGCCAGGTGCAGCGCCAGGAGCGAACCGAGGTCACGCTCGGGCACGCGGAGGCCTCGGCGCTCCTCGAGCACCTGCGGTCCCTCCAGGGGGTGCGCGCGCCTGTGTCGGTGCCGCCAGATCCCGCGCTCGTCGCCGAGCTGGCCAAGCTGGTGGAGCGCGGCCAGGAGCTGCTTCGGAGGCTCACATGAGCGGGCGCCTGCTCACCGGCCTGCAGGGGCTGCCGGTCAGCGCGCTGGCGGTGTTGGCCATGGCCACGGAACTCGCGCAGGGTGAGCCACGAGGGATTGTGCAGGGTGGCTTCGGCGCGCTCGAGCGCGCCACCGGGCTGAGCGAGCGGCGGACGCGGGAGATCGTGCGCGCACTCGAGGCCCGGGGACTGATCAAGAGCTCCGGTAATACCCGCGCTCGGACGCTCAGTGTCCTCGTGCTGCGGCGGTCCACCGCCGCAAATGCGACCGGCGCAACGGGGGACTTCCGCGAGCTCCGCGCCCGAGTCGGAGGCCTGCAGAGGGCCATCAAGGAGGCCCATGAGCAACGCGACCGCGCCGAGGCCGAGATGCACCAGCTCCGGCGCAGTCAGCGGCTCGAGGCGAACGCCTCCCTGGTGGGGCTGCTCGCCGATCTGGACCACGCGACCGACTGTGTCGACGTCGACTGTCGCCGCTGCTTGGAGATCAGCCGGAAGATCGACGCCGCGCATCCCGAGTACCTGGCGGAGCAAGCGCTGGCCGAGCAGCTCGAGGCGGCCAAGGTACTGCGCACTGCCGGGGCCGAGCTCCTGGCCGCCATGCGGGATCAGGGCGTGGGAGCACATGCACGACGCGCAACGACTGCGCGGGCCTTCGCGGCGCTGCTTGGCCCGGGCTGACGATCAAGGAGGAGGCGACGGTGTCGAGAGGTGGAGTCCCCGAGCAGCGGTTGCGCGTCTTCGCCGAGGCCTACGCGGCGAGCGGCAACGGCGTGCAGGCGGCGAAGGCGGCTGGCTACAGGGGTAAGTCGAAGACCCTGAGCGACGCGGGCGCGCGCCTGCTGCGCCACCCCACCGTCAAGCGGCTCATGGCCGAGCTCGCCGCTCAGAAGAGCGCTGCGCTGCGCCTCACGCGCGAGCAGCGGCAGGAATTCTGGTCGGCGATCGTGCGCGGGGACGTGGTCGAGCTCGACGTGGTCAACCCGGTGAGCGGCAAGGTCAAGCGCGTGAAGATGAAGCCCACGGTGGTGAACCGCCTCAAGGCCTCCGAGCTGCTCGGCAAGAGCGAGGGCGACTTCGTCATCCGCGCGGAGGTCAAGCACGTCGGCCAGGTCCGCGTGACGGTGGACCTTCCGGACAACGGCAGGGATGATGGACCACCAGCCCCAACCGAGTGAGCGCACGCTCGCGCCGTACCCGGGGCCTCAGCGTCGCTTCCTTGCGAGCCGCGCAGACATCGCCGCGTTCGGGGGCGCCGCCAACGCGGGCAAGAGCTTTGTCGTGCTGCTCGAGGCTGCGCGGCACATCCATAACCCCGCGTTTCGCGCGGTGTACTTCCGGCGCACGAGTCAGGACCTGCGCAAGCCGAAGGGGCTCTGGGACACGTCGCACGCGATCTACCCGCACCTCGGCGGCGTCGCGCGCGACGCGCTGCTCGAGTGGCGCTTCCCTTCGGGCGCGTGGATCAAGATGAACCACCTCGAGCGCGAGGCCGACGTCTACGACCACCAGGGCGCCGAGTACCCGCTCATCGTGTTCGACGAGGCGACGCACTTCGGCAGTCGATCCTTCTGGTACCTGCTCAGCCGCAATCGCGCGCCGCGCGAGGCTGGCGTGCGCGCCTACGTGCGGGCCACCTGCAACCCAGACCCGGACTCCTTCCTGATGACGGAGTTCCTTGACCCTGCCGGGTACATCGACGAGGACGGCTTCCCACGTTGGGAGATGAGCGGCGTGCTGCGCTACTTCGCGCGCGATGGAGACGTGCTCGTGTGGGGCATGTCGCCGCAAGAGGTGGCCGAGAAGGCCCCGCACCTCTTCACCGAGCTGCCCCCCGAGGTGGTGTGCCGCTCCTTCACGTTCGTCCCCGCCCGCCTGCGAGACAACCTGTCAGCGACCCCCGAGTACGAGGCGCAGCTCATGGCCTTGCCAGCTGTCGAGCGCATGCGCCTCCTGCATGGCAACTGGCGCATCCGCGAGACCGCCGGCACGGTGTTCCGCGAGGAGTGGTTTGAGATTGTCGACACCACCGCACCCGCCGAGTGCCGGCGCGTGCGCTACTGGGACCTCGCTGGCAGCAAGCGCCGCCGCTCCGACTTCACGGCCGGCGCGCGCGCCGCGCTCACCACGAGTGCCACCGTGATCGTGGAGGACGTGCGCTCGGCGAAGATGCGGCCAGGCGAGACCGAGGCGCTCATCCAGCGCACCGCGGCGGAGGACGGCAAGGCGGTTGAGATCTGGATCGAAGAGGAGAAGGGCAGCGCCGCGACGATGCTCATCAGCCACTTCGCGCGCAACGTGCTGCCTGGCTACACCGTGCGCGGCGCGAGCATCGGCAACAGCGACAAGCTCACGCGCAGCAAGCCCGTTTCGAGCGCAGCCGAACAGGGCCGCATCAAGCTGCTGCGCGGGGCGTGGAATCGGAGCCTGCTCGGCCAGGCGCAGCAATTCCCGGATGGACGGCACGATGACGAGATCGACGCGGTTGTTGGCGCGTGGTTGCGCCTGCAGGAAGGAGAGTTCGCATGGGTGACGGTGAAGAGGTGATCGACTGGGCCAGGCTGCGTGCAGATGTGAATCTGCGAATCGACGTGCTTGAGGCCCTAATGAGTGGCGGGTGGTCGTGCGCTGGACTCCAGCCTGCGGTGACGCGCGACTTGTGCGTTCCGTTGATTCGGCTGCTCGCGCAGTTTGTGACGTCAATCGACCTCGAAACGGATGCAGGCGAATGGTTGCCGCCACGGCCCGCGGTGCCGACATGAGCTACCGCGCCGGCATAGGGCCCGGGATGGCCGCCCTTGGTCTGCAGCCAGGAGAGCCCCACATCGTCTGCGATGGGTGCGGATGCACGCACGAGGTCAGCACCCGCACATCCATCGCGGCGGTGTGGTTCCTGAAAGACCGCTCGCCGCCAAGGTGGGGCGGCCACGGTCACGGGACGCCGTCGCGGCGCGACTACTGCCCGGAGTGCATCACCACCCAGGAGGCACATCGGTGACCGAGCCCATCATCGGCATGAGCGATAGCCCCCTTGCGCCTGGCCCAGAGTGCTACAGCTGCGCGCACTGCGGCCCCCCTGCAGCGAAGGAGACCTGCCGCCTGTTCGCCACAGGCAAGGCGCTGCAGGTCCTGCGGGCCTGGGAATACCGCTGGGGCCGAGCCAGCGACCCACACGCACTATGCCCTGAGCATGTCGACAGCGAGCAGGTCATCACCCTGCGACAACAGTTGACCCAGCGCGCGGCACCATGACCGAGCCCATCATCGGCATCTACCGCATCACCCACGTCGAGAGCGGGCGCGTGTACGTGGGCTCGAGCAGGAACGTGGCGGGCCGCTGGCGCAAGCACCAGTCCGAGCTCAACCTCGCCAGGCACAAGTGCCGCGCCCTCCTGCGCGACTACCAGCGCGCACCCGAGCTGCGCTTCGAGCTGCTCGAGGCATGCGAGTTCGAGGTGCTCGGCGTGAGGGAGCGGGGCTGGATCACCGACCTCAAGCGCGCGGGGGTGAAGCTCTACAACGAGGTGCTGCTCGAGGAGCGCAAGGACGTGAGCAGGGTGGCGGAGAAGCTCTGGGAGATCGACAAGGCCTACAAGGCCAATAGGAGATGTTGATGATGAACTGCAAACATCAGCCCGCAGGGATCTGCGGCGAGTGTTGGAGTCTGTACCGCTCGATCGCTGTGGAGGAGCGCGCCAATCTCATTGGGGAGCTCCTGGAAGCGTTGCCATCCTGTTCACGGGCCATCCAGCCGTTCTCGGGAGACCTGCCGGCATACGTGTGCGCACTGATCGAAGGGCACTGCAATGACGAGCGCGCCGTCATCGCTACGCAGCTTGCCTGCCACGCCGCAAAGGTGTCGGGAGACGAGGTGCGCCGTGCGCTCATGTGGGAGGTGGACCGCATCAACCGCTATCCGGCCAACATTCGGCGTCCCCGGCCATGGGCCTAGCAGGCCACCCCCTTCCGCGGCCCTCGGGAGGGGGGTTGGTGACCTGCGCGCGACCGCGCACATAACGCGGCCGAATTTCGCGGGCCCCACGGGGGACCGGCGCACGATTCCGGCGCGCGAACCGGGCCGGCCGCGACCCACCACGGACCTCGGAAGTCCACCTTCCGAGGTCCGCCGACTCCCGAAACCGGGGTCGGCCTCCGCGTCCGGTTGCGGCGCCAGCTTGTTTTCGCGGGACGATGACGCCCAGGAGGCCGCCATGAGCAACGCCGACAAGCTCTCCACCGCCGACCGTTGGATCACCGAGCACCTCACCGATGATGGGTCAGTCCGCACCTGGCGCAGCGAGGCTGCCCCGACCGAGCTGTGGGCGGTATTCGCGGGCGAGACCTTCCGCGGGCCTTTCGTGGTGTGCGCGGTGCCGCCGAGCTGGCGCGGCCTCTCGCCAATGCTGGCGCTCGATGGCGAGTTCCCCCTGGTCAACGGCTGGTCTGTCGGGGTCGCCGCGCGCTGACGCCAGCAGCTTCCACGTGCGCGACCATCGCCGCGTGGGCTTCCTCGACCTCTTTCGGCCGCAACCGCCGCTCGTGTCGCTCATCCGGCTGCCGCCGGCCGCGCCCTCGCGGCGGGCAGCGGTCGACCTGAGCGGCCAGCTCGGCGCCCAGCTCTCCGCCACCGTGCGCGCCTGGGTGCCGCCGCGCCGCGGCACCGCCGAGCTGCTCGCCGCCTACGCCGAGCTGCCCTGGCTGCATGCGGTGGTGCGTCGCCGCGCAGAGGCGCTCGCGCAGATCGAGTGGCTCCTGTGGCGCGTGAAGGACCCGGCGGTCATCTCACCGCGCCGCTTGCGCCGCATGCTGCGCCTGCCGGCCGGGCCTGGCGCGCGCGACGTGTCAGCGCGCAAGTCGCGCGCGCTGACGCAGTTGGTGGCGGCCGGCGCTGTCGAGATCGTGCTCGACCACCCGTTACTCTCGCTGCTCGAGCGCCCCTGGCCGAGCGCCGGCAGCGACGTGGCCCTGTGGGAGCTCGCGTCCAAACACCAGGACCTGACCGGCGAGACCCTCTTCGCGCTCGAGCGCGACAAGAAGCGCCGCCCCTCCGAGCTCCTGCCGGTGGTGCCGACCTGGGTGACCAACATCCCAGCGCCCGGCGCCCCCTTCTTCCAGGTGCGCGTGCCGCGCGGTGGCGAGATCAAGCTCGACGTGCGTGACGCGGTATGGGTGCGCCAGCACGACCCGGCCGATCCGTTCATGGGTCGCGGCATCGGCACGGCGCTCTCACTGGCGGATGAGCTCGAGACCGACGAATACATGGCGGCCACCGCAAAGGCGCGCTTCTTCAACCGGGCGATCCCCGAGGGCATCCTTGGCCTGCTCGGCTCGCCGCCGACCTTCCCCCCGCCGGCTCCCGCGCAGATCGCGGACATCGCCAGGAGCATCGAGGAGAAGCACCGCGGCAGCGAGCGCGCCGGTCAGCTCCACCTCGTCAGCGGCGACTTCAAGACCGCAACGTTTGGTTCCACGATGGTCGAGTCGCAATACATCCAGGGGCGCGAGTTCCTACGCAACACCTGCATGCAGATCTTCGGCACCCCGCCGGAGGTGCTCGGCGTGCTCGACAACGCCAACCGCTCGACGATCGACGCCGCCGCGGTGCACTTCGCGACCTACTCAACGGTTCCGATGGTCGAGCGCTTCCGCGCCGGCTTCCAGGTGCAGCTCGTGCCCGAGTTCGGCACCGACCTGGTGCTCGACTACGTGTCGCCGATCCCGGCCGACAAGGAGTTCGAGCGCTCGATGATGGTCGCGCTACCGGCCGCGTTCACACTGAACGAGATCCGCGCGCTCGGTGGCCGCCCCGCCCGCGATGACGGCGGCGACTACTACGCCGCGCAGACCGGCAACGTGCCGACCTCCGGCGACAAGGCCGCCGCGCCTGACGCGCAGGTTCAAGGGAACGCCTCAAAAAAGAAGAGCGCAGACGCGACCACGGTTGACGCGGGGGGGGGGCAGTGAGCGACCTCGCGTTAAACGGTGCCCAGGTTACCTCGCTGCTCGAGGTGCTCGACAAGGTCGCGCTCGGGACCATCACCGTCGCGGGCGCGCAGTCCGTCATCGGCGCGGCGTTCCCGTCGGTGCCCGACTCGCTCATCAGCTCGATGCTCGCCGGCGTGAACCCGGTACCCAAGCAAAAGGAGGTGCCACATGCACCCGCTGTCGACCCGTGAGGAGATCCAGACCCGCATCCGCGAGGCCAAGCCCCTCGAAGGCCTCCGCCTGCAGGGCATGCGCGGCGAGCGCGCCACGCTCGAGGCGACCGACGCAGACCGCGCCCGCGTGAAGGAGCAGCTCGGTGCGGAGGCCGCCAAGGGTCGGATCGTGCCGTTCATAATCTCGACCGAGCGCCGCGCCGACGATGGTCACGTCATCCGCGCCGCCGGATGGCAGCTCGAGCGCTACACCAAGAACCCCGCGGTGCTCTGGGGCCACGGCTCCCCGCGCATGCCGCGCATCGCTGACTCGGTGGTCGCGGTGGAGGGCGACAAGCTGCGCGCCGTCGCCGCCTTCATGCCGCGCGACCTGCACGAGCTCGGTTGGAGCCTCGGCGAGATCGCTGCCACCCGGGGGCATGCCGCCTCGGTCGGGTGGGAGACCATGGCGGCCGTGCCGGCGCCGGACGCGGTGAGGAAGGAGCTGCCCTGGGCGCTCGACATCACCACGGCGAACCTCCTCGAGTGGTCGCTCGTGAACGTCGGCAGCGACCAGGACGCCCTGGCCGGCGGCCGCGCGACCGGCATCGACGTCTCGCCGATCGCGCGCGCGCTCGAGCAGGCGCTCGACGAGGCGACCACCCGCGGCGACAAGGCCGCACTCGAGCGGATGTGGGCGGCGGTCGCCGACCCCGCCCGTCCAGTGGTGGTCGACACCAAGCCGACCCCCCCCACCCCCAAGGTGAGCCCCGATCAGGTGCGCGCGGCGGTGGCCGCGGCGTTTGGTGGGCAGCTTCCGCAGGCCTGATAGTTACCGCGCGGCAGAAGCGCGCACACACCGGAGGACGAAGTGGACCTGGAGACTCTTGAAGCCATGAAGGCTGAGCTCGGCAAGGCAGCGGGCATGCTCGAGGAGCGCGCGAAGGCCTCCGAGGAGAAGGCCGCGAAGCTCGCGGAGCAGATCGGCAAGCTCGAGGGCGCCGGCGAGGACTTCAAGGCGCGCTGGTTCAACGCGCTCTCCGGTGGACGTCCCATCACGATGGAGGCAAACGAGTCCATCGACGAGTTCATGGCGCGCGGCGTTGAGGAGACCTCGCAGCGCCAGGCGATCCAGGGCATCAAGGCCGGCCGGGGAGACATGGTGCGGCGCGGCCTGCACGGCGTGAAGGACTACCGCGGCCTCACGGCGATGCGGGTCCTGCGTGCCATCGCCCTCTCCTTCATCCGCAAGGGCCACGAGGACCTCTCCGAGGCCGCTCGCATCTGCGCCCAGGAGTGGGAGGACAAGGGTACGGCCGGCAAGATCGAGGAGTTCCGCGACCAGGTCGCCGACCTGCAGGGCTCCGACGTCGCCAAGCGGCAGCGCGCCCAGCGCGCCCTCGGCGGTGTGATCGCCGGCAGCGGCGCCGGCTTCCTCAAGCCCGACATCTACGCGGGCTTCCTCGACTACCTCCACCCAAAGACCGTGATCCGTCGGCTCGGTGCCAAGAGCCTGCCGATGAACGGCAGCGTGCTGCGCGTGCCGTACCTCGACACGGCCGCGACCGCTGCGTACCGCGGCGAGCACTCGGCCGCGACCGAGAGCACCCCCGGCGAGAAGATCCTCGAGCTCGTGGCGAAGCAGCTGGCCGGTCAGATCGTGATGACCAACGAGCTGCTTTCCTCGGCGAGCTTCGCGGTCGAGGTCTTCATGCGCGACCACCTGGCGCGCGTGATGGCGAGCCTGTTCGACCTCAAAGCCTTGCGTGGCCTCGGCGCGAGCAACGAGCTGCGCGGCTTCGACTGGTGGTTCGATAGCGCCAAGAACCCGATGGTCACGTCCGCGCACAAGTTCAACCGCACGCTCGACACCACCGCGAAGGCGAAGCAGATCCGCGCCGACCTGTTCACCTCGTTCCAAGTGGTGGAGGAGGAGAACATCGACCTCGAACAGGGCACGCTTGGGATCGCCATGACGGTGCGGGAGAAGTACGGCCTGATGCGCGTCGTCGACACGCAGGATCGCCTGGTCTTCTCGGCCGAGATGATGGGCGGCACCCTGCTTGGCGCCGACTACGCCTCGACCACCCAGCTGCCGAAGACCCTCGTCGGCGACGGCGCGGGCTCTGGCACCGGCAACAAGTCGCGCGTCTACGTGGCTGACTTCTCGACCGTCGTGGTCGGCGAGGCCGAGAGCCCGCAGGTGGAGTTCGCGCGCGGCGCGGCCTACACCGACGCCGGCGGCACGGTGCGGTCGGGCTTCTCGCAGAACGAGAGCGCGCTCGCGATCTTCGAGCAGCACGACTTCGGGTGCCTGAACCGAGGCAAGGAAGGCTGCATCATCGACTCGGTCGACTGGGGCGTCGCGTTCTAAGCGACTGACCAGCTGGCGATGTACGCCACGCACGCCCGGGCCCGCGCCGGGCTTGCGGCGTTAGAGAACCAGGAGCACACGACCATGACCCTCCCTCGCAACGTCGGCGGCCTCGTCACCTCGAAGGAGTGCCTCACCCCGCGCGCCCAGGCGGACGCGACGGCATACAGCCTCGTCGGCTCCACGATCCTGAAGAAGGACGCGCACTCGGCGCTCTTCGTCGTCAAGAGCGGCCCATTCACCGGCACCCCGAGCTCCGTGGCGATCGACGCCAAGCTGCAGGACAGCGCGGACGGCAGCACCTGGGCGGACGTGGCGACCTCGACCACGAACCCGGCGGTGGCCATCACCCAGATCACGGCCATCAACACGCGCCGCTTCCTCGAGGTGAACCTCGCCCCGCTGCGCGAGAACGTGCGCCTGGTCTTCCAGGTCGTGCACGGCGGCGGCACCAGCCCGACCACGGGCCTCGCGGCCGAGGCGATCGTCGGCGGCCTGATGGACACGCCGCCCACCCACACCTGATCGTCAGCTGAGCTGGAGGACCCATGGCCTCGCAGGTGCGCTACTTCGTCCGCTTCACCGCCTCCGCCGGTATCTACCAGGCGGGGGACGTGGTGGCGCTGCAGGCCGTCGACTTCCAGCGCGAGTGGCGCCGCAAGCCGGAGCCGATCGTGGAGCTGCAATGGGAACAGCACGAGGAGCTCGACCAGCTCGGCCATGCCGTGTCCGGCAGCGAGAAGAAGGTGGTACCGCCGCCGGCGCCACCGAAGACCGCTGCCGCTGACATCGAGGCGCTCAAAGCCGAGAACGAGAAGCTCAAGGCCCGCATCGCCGAGCTCGAGGGCGACAAGGCGCAGAAGAAGAAGGGGTAGCTCGTGGCGCTCGCCGCGAACGCCCTCACCACGCTCAAGGTCGTCCTCGATGAGCTGTCGCTCACGATGGACAACGGCCAGCAAGACGCGCGGCTCGAGCACTACATCAACGCGGCGTCGGACTGGGTGGCGCAGCACTGCGGCCGCACGCTGCAGCGCGCCGACGCCATCGCCGAGGGCGTCAAGGGCTTCGGCGGCGTGCTCCTGCGGGTGGCGCGCCCGCCGATCGTCGCCATCACGTCAATCGCCATCGACGGAGGCACGGTCGATGCGGCCGGCTACGCGGTGCAGGACGCCGAGCGGGGCGTCATCTTCCGAGGCGCGTGCTGGCCTTGGACCGCCGTTGCGCGCGCCGGCATCACGTCGCCGCAGGTCCCAGGCTGGGAGGACCACACCAGGATCGTGGTCACCTACAACGGCGGATGGGTGACGCCCTCGCAGGCGGCGGCGGGCCTGTTTTCGGCGTCGCCGCGCACGCTGCCCTACCAGATCGAGGACGCATGCGTGCGGCTGGTGGCCTCTCGTTGGCGCAGCCGCGGCACCGACGGGCGGCTGGTGTCCGAGTCCACCTCGAACATGTCGATCACCTTCGACGGCTGGGCGATCCCCAAGACCGTGCTGGCCGCCCTCTCCCCCTTCGCCAAGTACCCGGTGGGGTGACCGTGCGCCTAGGCCTCAAGCACGACGACGCTGACGCGAAGGAGAAGCTGAAGGCGGCGAAGAAGCGCGGCAAGGACGCGATGCGGGCCGCGACGTTCCTGCGAGCGCAAGACCTCATGGACGCCGCCCTAAAGCTCGTCCCCGTGCGCACCGGCGCGCTGCGCGACTCGCGCTACGTCAAGCGCTCCTGGCCGGTGAAGGCCGCATTCGCCATGCGCTATGCCTCGCCGGTGCACGAGCGCCATGTCGAGCATGGAGCGGGGCAGCGAAAGTTCCTTGAGATCCCCCTGTTGCGCATGACCGGCGAGGGCGTCTCATCTCTTGCCCGCTACTTCCAGACGGCCTGGGACAACCAGTGGACCTTGCGTAACGCGCCGCATCGGCATCCTCTGCGACCGGGCGCCGCAATGCGCAAAGGCCGCTCGGGTCGTCCCCGAGGGGCGGCAAAGTAATGGCAGCCGTCACGCCAGACGTCGAATCGGATCTGATCGAGCGCCTGGTCGAGCTCGTCCCCTCGGTCTTCAACGCGCGCAACACCTTCGCGGGCGAGGAGCAGAGGACTGGCGGCGAGGTCCCGCTCGAGGCCACCTTCGTGCGCTGGTACGGTGAGGCGCGCCAGATCCACTACACGGGACAGGGCCGCGAGCTCATGGTGCAGATCATGCGCCGCCACGCGGTCGATGGCTGGACACCGCGCCGGCGCGCCGAGGCCATGAAGAAGCTGCGCGAGGTGTACGACGCGATCCACCTGTCGGGCGGCTGGACCTCCACCGGCGGCACCATCTACGTCGACATACGCGCGGTGGATGCGCCGAACGAGCTGCCCGGCGCCTACTTCGCCATCAACGTGGCGGTCTGGTACCGCGGATGATCGACCCGATGGACATCGCCGCCATGACTCTCCTGCGCGCGGTGCTCGCCGACCTCGACGCCGGCATCACCTACTGCCCCGCGCTGGTGGCCGAGGAGGACCAGCAAGGGGGCTTCCGACTGGCCGTGACGGTGCGGGCGCGGCCGGTCGAGGAAGGCGAGGGTGACACGCCGCCCGGCGATGATGTCCCGGTCTTCACGGTGGGGCCGGGCCTACCCTGCCCGCGCTGCGGCGAGGCGCTCCACGACGCGAGCGGGACGCTGATGTGCGGCCGCTGCGGGCCGCTTGGGCAGCTTCCCGGCGTGTGACCCTGACGTCTCGCATAGGAGCACCTCATGGCCGAGCTGATGGGTCGAAACGCGCGCATCTACGTCGTGGCCGGTGCCGGCGGAACGCCGGTCACGCTGGTCGGCAAGGCCATGGATGCCGACTTTGCGCGCGAGCCGCGCCAGGCGGAGCACACGAGCTATGACTCCGGCGCCTACGTCAACCGCAAGGTGGTGCGCTATGACGGCGACCTCTCCTTCAAGATGTACACGGACCCAGCCGACAGCGGGCAGAGCATCCTGCGCGCTGCGATCGGCTCCACGCCGGCGCAGATCACGGTCGACTACGCCGAGGGCGTCAACACCGTGAGCTCCGGCAACGCCTACAAGCGCTTCACCGCGAACGTGCGGCTCAAGCGTGGCTCGCCCATCGACGGCATGGCGGTCACCGAGGTGACCCTGTCGCCTGACGGCGCCGTCACCGAGGGCACCTACTGATGCAGGGCGTCGAGCTTCACATCGGCGGGCAGACCCGCGTGCTCAAGTTCACGACGAGCAGCGTGCTGCTCTTCAAGTCGTGGATGCCGGGCAACATCGGCCTGCGCGAGGCGCTCGTCCTGCACAAGGACCCGAGCTCAGTGGGGTTGGCACTCGCCGCTGCCCTGCGGCATGCCGATGCGAAGGTCACGCCAAGCCGCGTGATGACATGGCTCGACCAGGAGCCGGCCCGCTATCTCGACGCCGAGGCCGCCGTTGTGCGCGCCGCCGAGGGGTACTTCTACGAGCGCGGCATCATCGAGGAGCCGCCGGGGGAAGCACCGGCGGCGTCGGTGGGTGTCCCGACGCCGTCATCGACGAGTGGCACGACCTCCTCCGCCTTGCTGGGCGGTGGGGCCTTGACCCCTTCCGCGTCGGGGAGCTGACGCTCGGCGAGCTCCGCGCCTTCGTGCGGGGCCGCCAGGACCGCGAGATGGTGGAGGCCCGGATGGCCGCGGTGATTGTCTCGTCGATGGCTTCCGGGGTGAAGGCGAAGCCGCCTGCCGCCGGCGAACATCACGCGGACCCGCGATCACACCTCGAAGGGTCCGATCAGCATGTGAACGACGCGGCCGCCCTCCTCACCGAGGAGGCGACGCTGCGCGGCGAGCGCGAGGCCAAGGCAGACGAGGCCTGGCGCGCAGAGCACCCGGAGCCTGAGCTCGGTGGGGTGGGCTGATGGGCAGCGTCGGAACCGTATCCGCAACGCTCACGGCTGACCCCGCTGGCTTCGAGGCCGGCATCGATCGGGGCTTCAATGCGCTGACGCGCCTTTCGCGCGGCTCCGCCGAAGCCGCCACCTCCCTCACTCGCACCTCACAGGCGGCACAGCAGGCCTCCTTGCGGGCCGAGAGCTTGGCCAAGACGGCGAACACCGCGAAGGAGGGGATGAGCCGGCTCGCGGGCGGGCTCGGGCAGATGAGCGCGGCAATGGGCAGCGCGGGCGGTGCGTCGCAGGGGCTCGTGAATGGACTGACCGGCATCCTCGGGGTCGTCGGGTCCGGAGGCGGCCTGCTCGGAGCAGGGCTTGTGGCCGTGGCGCTGGCAGCGCAGCTCGCGACCAAGGCGCTCAAGGACCAGGAAGATCAAGCGAAGGCGACGGACGCGGCATGGCAGAAGCTGTGGGCTTCGTCGAACAAGCTGCGCGACACCAGCGAGAAGGCCAGGGGCGACCTGGCCGGCCGGTTCGAGGTCGAGCAGATCAAGACCGGCAACGCCGGGTCCGACAACGTCGCGGTGATGCAGCTGGCGGCAGCGAAGCGGCTCGAGGCCGCGGAGACCGCTCGGCTCGACCTCACCCGGCAGATCGAGGCCATCGGATCGAGCCTGGTTGGCCTGACCCAGGCCGAGCTTGACGCGCGCTCGGAAAACCTCAGCGTGCTGAAGGCGCAGCGGAGCGTCGCCGAGGGCGCGGCCCGCGATGCCCGAGAGGAGTTTGACCTCGCGGGCAAGATCGGTGGTGAGCTCGAGCGCCAGGCGAGGGCCGCGAAGGCGCGGGCAGAGTGGGATGCGAAAGCCCTGCAGGCCCAGCAGGAGCTTGCGTCCCTGCTGCGGGATCGTGCCCTCACCGCCGAGATTGCGGGATGGCTGCCGAACGGCGGCGCGCTGCAGACGGGCCCGCTCGCTTCAGGTAGCTCCTCGCTGTTGCCGGGCTTCGATCAACTGTCGACGAAGATCGACCTGAGTGACACACGGAGCCATGACGAGCGCACTGCCGAGAACATGGGCCACCTGAGCGAGTCGACGCGCGCGCTCAATGATGAGGTGGGCTCGTTCGCCATCAACCTCTCTCGCGCAACCGAGGCGGTGAAGGACCTCTCGAACGCGGTGGACTTCGCAGCGGCCGGGATCGCCGGCACCGTCATCGGAGGGATCGCCGGTGGCAACGTCGCCCAGTCGGGTGGGCAGCAGGTCGGCGCGCTCGCGGGTGGCCTCATCGGGTCCTTCTTCGGCGGCGCCGCCCTCGGGGAATCCATCGGTGGTGCCCTCGGCTCGATCCTCGGTGGCACGCTCGACAACCTCATCAACGCCCTGCAGATCTTCACGCCCATGTTTGATGGCCTCGGCGTCGTCATCAAGGCGCTGACGCCGGTCCTGCTGGTGCTGAAGATCTTCTTCGTCGAGATCGGTCACACCCTTGAGATGCTCGCGCCCTCCATTCATGCACTGGCCGAGCCGTTCGCCATGCTCACCCTGGTGGTGGTGCGCGCCTGGCAGACGGTGTTGCCGTTCGTCGACTCAATCCTGCTCGGGGTCGCGGCCGGCCTGATGTTTCTCGAGTTCATGACCACGGCGATCATCTGGCTCGATACGCACTTCTTCGCGCCGCTTGCCGAGGGGGCACGTACCCTGTTCAATGGCTGGGTCGATGTCGTGAACGGGCTCGTTACGTTCATGCGTGAGTTCCTCGGAGATGACCACTGGGGCTTGATGCTCGACAAGATGAGCTTGAGCGTGGGCAGCCCATACGATGACTTCGCCACATCCATGGAGGAGCTCAAGGCCTACGGCACCCAGGCCGACGACATCAAGGACGCCGTTGCCGGTGGCGCCGAGGAGGGGGTGAAGCAGGGGCTGCAGCGTTCAATGCAGAATCTCCCGGGCGGCTACAAGGGGTTCGCCAATGTCGAGTATGCCTCGGCCGATCGTTCGCTCGCGCCGAGTGTCGTCGTCAACATCCAGAACTGGCAGTCGAGCGGAAGCTGGGAGGATGACTATCGCCGCCTCAGGGACTTCTCGCGGAACGGCACCATTGCTCGGTCCATGTCGCGGCGTGCGCTGCCGGACAAGAAGAACTGATGTTCGTCTCAGTGAACGGCCTGGCGCTAGACGTCGAATACGGCACCTGGAAGGAGGAGCGCATACACGTCGGTGACTTCGGCGATCTGGCGCTCTCCGGTCGTCCACCAGAGAGCCGCGCCGGCATCATTCGCCGATGGACCTGCAAGCTCACCCCGCACGCGGCCCGTGCGGCTGGCGGCGGCGCGCTGCTGACTCCCGACCCCGTGACCATCTCCAAGGTGGCGCAATGGATTGAAGGCCGCGGGCAATGCTGGAGCTTCGACTCCGGCGTGCACACCTACTCAGCCGCTGGCGTCACGGCATCGGTGAGTGGGACGTTCACCCCCTACGCCACCGGCGGCGCACATGGGGGGCGCCTTCTGGTCGCGTCCGGCGACAAATTCGGCGTGGAGATGAGGGGCGCGCTCGGGGTCCGTCGTGGGTGGACGCCAGCATCGGGCTGGTCCCTCTTGTGCTGGCGGAAGTTCCAGTCAGGCGAGAGCGCGTCGGCGGGGTGGCACAATTGCATCCTGACGGGCGCGGTGGACTTCGCGCGCGGTAGCGCGTCGAACCCCACGGGCGTCACGCAGTACCTAGACGGCGTCGCGGGAAGCTACTCGCTTGGGCGCTGCTTCAGCGTGTCGGCCACGACGCCATTCGTGGGCTTGCACGGCTACCTCACCACCAACAGCGCCGCCGCTGCCGAGTACGACGACTTCATGTTCCTGCCGTTTGAGCTTCCGGCGTCGTGGATCGGGCTACCCGGCCAGGGCCCGGACAACAGCATCACGGATTACATGGACAATTTCCCTCTGCCGGGATTGCCAAGGGTCAGCCTCGGCGGCGATTGTCTCGACCCCCTCGGCGGCAACCTGACGGTGCCAGTGATCGGGAGGGCAGTCTCGAGCGAGGATGTGCAGGTCGTCGCATCCACCGGCATCAAGGTGAACCTCCCGATCCTCGATGTGCGCTTCACCGAGTGGCTGGGCTGATGCCGTTCGTTCACGCCGCCGCCCTGCTCACCGGAACGGACGCGCCGACGTTCACGTCCCCGGCGTTCACGCCCGGCGCCGGTGATCTGCTGATCGCTATCTTCACGATCCCCCGCTACTGCTTCGGCACCGGGTCAGTCAGTGACTCGGCCGGCGGCAGCTGGACCAAGCGTGTGGAGCTCTCCTGCAATGCAGATGGCTCCGACCGCCGTGACCATGTGGTCGTCTGTACGCGCAATTCCGCCGTGGCGGCCTCATCGATGACCGTCACGGTCGCTGCCAGATCGTCGACACCGTATTCGGGGACAGCCGAGGCCAACGCCGACGGGTGCAGCCTCGCGGTGCTGCGCGTCAGAAACCCCTCGGCGTCGGCCTTCACCGCACCGCGGCAGGGCATCGTTGGCTCGATCTTCGGCCCAGACACACCGACGCTGACCTTCGGGTCGGCATGCCTCGCGACCAACGTGGTCGTGGCCGGCATCGCTGGCGCGGGCACGCCCGCGCTCGCCCCTCCGACCGGGTTCGTCGAGCGTATGGACGCATCGCACTCGTCCCCGACGTGCGGCATGGAGTACGTAACCCATGCTCCCGGGTTCACCGGCACCACGTTCACCTGGGGCAGCGCGACCGCGATCGTCTATGGGAAGTGGGCACTCGAGATCCCTCATACCGGGATCGTCCCGCCCGCTCCTCCGCGGACCTTCCTCGCGGTGAACGGCCTGGCGCTCGATGTCGAATATGGCACCTGGAAGGAAGGACGGGCGCAGATCGGGGAGCTCGATGACCAGGCACTCAGCGGGCAGTCCGCGGAAAGCCGCGCCGGGCTCGTGCGGCGGTGGTCATGCAGGCTCACTCCTCATGGCGCCCGCACGGTGGCAGGCCCGATGGTGGCGGACGCGGCGAACATCGCGAAGCTGCAGCAGTGGATCGAAGGCCGCGGACAACGCTGGGACTTCAATTCAGCCGCGCACAGCTACTCGGCGGCGGGCTTCTGCAACACCGCGATCGGCGCATTCACGCGCAGCACCAGCAGCGGCAAGCACGGGGGGCGCCTCACCGTGAGCTTGGGTAGCGTGTTCGGCGTCAACATGACGCGCAAGCTCGGTGTGCGCGGTGGGTGGACGCCAGCATCGGGCTGGTCCCTCTTGTGCTGGCGGAACTTCCAGTCAGGCGAGAGCGCGTCGGCGGGGTGGCACACTTGCATCCTGACGGGCGCGGTGGACTTCGCGCGCGGTAGCGCGTCGAACCCCACGGGCGTCACGCAGTACCTAGACGGCGTCGCGGGAAGCTACTCGCTTGGGCGCTGCTTCAGCGTGTCGGCCACGACGCCATTCGTGGGCTTGCATGGCTACCTCACCACCAACAGCGCCGCCGCTGCCGAGTACGACGACTTCATGTTCCTGCCGTTTGAGCTGCCGGCGTCGTGGATCGGTGCCGTTGGCGACGGCGTGGATCTGAGCATGCTTGACTTCGCCGAGGCCTATCCTCTCCCGCCATTGCCGCACGTCTACTTGACCGGCGCGGCCGTCGACCCTGCAGACACGTATGCCGTGGTGCGCGCGATCGGCAGGGTCCGCGGCGCCGTGGCCGAACAGCTCGTCGACGGTGGGGTCAAGGCCACACTGCCGGCACTCGATGTTGAATTCACGGAATGGGTGGAGTGATGGCGCGACCGATCGAAGAGATAGAGGCCGAGAACATGCACCTTTCCGGGCAGCTCGCTCAGGTGCGCGAGCAGCGCCGCGGTGCCCGTCGCTCGGTGAAGCACAAGGCCCTCGCCCATGTGCTGCGCGAGCAGGACCTGGTGCGACAGCGGCGTGCGGAGACCGGGGAGGCCCATGCCGACGGTGCAATGGCTGCGCTCGCCAGGATGCAGGCGATGCTCGAGGGGCTCGACGAGAGGTCAGAGGAGGACTGAGTGACGCGGTACCTCGGCACCCCGTTTGCGCCGGCGCCTAGCTCGACGGCGGCGGACTATCTAGCGCTGTGGCGCTGCGGGGAGGCATCGGCCGCCTCCAACCTCACGGATGCGCTCGGTGGCCGCACCCTCACGCACAGTGCGAGCCCTGGTGTGCTCGATCCGCTGTTCGGCACCTCGGCCTCGGCGCCAGGCTACGGCGCGCGCGACTTCAATGGGTCCACTCAGTACGGCTACAGGGCCGCAAGCGATTCGGACGAGTCCTTTTTCCAGGCTGGAGCATGGGCCGTCGCCGCATGGGTGCGCATCGATGCGTTTGGTGGGGTCGTGCTCGAGTACGGCGAATATGGAGTCGGCACCTCAGCGACCAACACGCAGATGCAGATCAGGATCACGAACACCGGCGCCCTGCAGATGCGCTGGGAATATGGGACCTGGACGACGGTCACCGTTGCCACCTCGATCATGTTCGCGACGGGCGGCACCTACCATATCGGGATCGCCTGCGAGCCCGATCCGAACACCCATAACAGGCTGCGGCTTCGGTTCTATGTCAACGGCGAGTGCGTCAAGATGCAGGGCAACCTGGCGCCGCCCTCGGGGGGAAGCTCGGCGCGCTGGATCGCCGGTGCATCATTTCGGGATGGGAGCGGCAGCGGCGTGGCTGGCCTCTTCTTCGACGGTGGCATTGACGACATCGTCATCGCGGCCTGGTCGCCCCGCCATGAGTGGTTTCGCTCGCTCTATGCCTGCGGCGTGCGCGACTTTCTGATGCGTGTCGGGGTGGATGATGGCCCATCATCGTCGATCGTACAGCACGAAGTGTACGCGCGCGTGTTGGTCGAGGTGGGCGAAGACCAGTTCCCGCTGCTGGCAGAATCAAAGGTGAACCTCACGGACCTTGACCTCACGAACATCGAGGGAATCGACTTCCTGAAAAGCGCGGAGTGGGGAGAGGACATCGACGATGCAGACGCCCATGCACGGGTCGCATTCCTACCGCGGCACTCGACGTGGAACCTCTCGCCGTTCGTCGATGCCACCGGCGGCACGGCGGCGAACCCGTTGGCGGGGCTCTTCTCGGTGCGGCGCCGCATCAAGATCGAGGTGGCCACTGTGCCGATCGGCACGGGCCGCGATGGCGTTGGGCCGCACTGGTGGTTGATGTTCGACGGCTGGGCCCTCTCGGTTGATGTCGCTGCCGACGCCGTGACGCTCAGCCTGTCCGGCGCGCTCGCACCATTGCAGGGGGCCTGGGTGGAGCCGTCGGCCACCGCTGGCGCTGATCGTAGCTATGGATCGAGTGGTGGGCAGGCGGTCGAGACCGCGGCGCAAAACGCCATCGAGGAGATGGACCCCGCGCGCTTCGACATCCTGCGGATCGATGACGATGGCGGAGCCAACACGCTCACGATCCGGGTGCTGGACACCAGCCTGGAGAAGGGGGCGGGGCGTCCTCACCCCTTCATCGCCGGCGACATCGTTCGGGTGGCAGGAACCGCTGGGTAT
>JAHEXP010000026.1 GCA_023252055.1 Coriobacteriia bacterium | reverse complement strand
CAACGTCGTGTCGAATATGCGAACCATGTCCAAAGTCATCTTCAGTTCACGCCCCTCGCCCACGTGCGTCCGCCGGACCGTCCAGATGCCGGCACGCCCCTCATGTCAGGGAACGTCACCGGCCCGGTAAGTCGCAGCTGGGGAAGCGGCTTGCACGCAGCGATGCCGCGCGCGGCGAGAGCGGAGCGCGAAGTGGGAGCGGCGTGTTCATCCGGTCTGGGGATGGACACTCCGCGACGTTCTGAGCGCGAGCTCTGGCCGCGTGCGGCATCGCGTGAGATCACAGTTCGACGCTCCAAGCATGCGTCATTCCCGCATCTGCCTTGATCTTCGCCAGCAACGAGGCATCCAACGGCGTATCGACGGTCACACCCATGAGGGCCTTGCCGCCCGCCTCCTTGCGTCCCACCTGCATCGACCCGATGTTGACGCCCGCATCGCCCAGGATCGTGCCGACCTTGCCGATCATGCCGGGGCGGTCCGGATACACGAAGAACGCCATGTAGCGGTCGGGCATCATGTCGAGGTCGTAGCCGAACAGCGACACGAGGCGCGGCTCGTTCTTCTTGCCGATGAGCGCGGCGGCGATGTCGACGGTCTGCGTGCCCCCGACGGACGCTTTGACGACCATCATCGAGACGTAGTCGTGGGTCTCGGCCCGCTTGGACTCGGTGACGCGGATCCCGCGCTGCTCGGCGAAGTAGTTCGCGTTCACGTAGTTGACCGGCTCGTCGGTGGCTACCGACAGCATCCCCTTGAGCACCGCGGTGCGCAGGATGCGCGTGTCGGTGTCGGCCAGGCCGCCGATCATCACGATCTCGAGGTCGTCGACACCGCCCTTGGACAGCTGGGCGACCATCCCGCCCGCCTGCTCGGCGAGCTTCAGGTACGGGCCGACCTTGTCCATGACGTCCGGCGGAACCGGGGCGATGTTGACCGCGGTGGTCACCATGTCGCCGCGCAGCCCGGCGGCCACCAGTTCGGCGATCTGCTCGCCGGCGCGGTCCTGCGCCTCCTCGGTCGAGGCGCCCAGGTGCGGCGTCACGATCACGTTCTCGAGAGCGAACAGGGGCGACTCCGTGGTCGGCTCGACCTCGAACACGTCGATGGCCGCCGACGCCACCCTGCCGGACTTCAGGGCATCCACGAGCGCCTCGGTCTGGTAGATGCCGCCGCGCGCCGTGTTCACGAGGCGCACGCCGTCCTTCATCTCGGCGAACTGCTTCGCACCGAACATGCCGATCGTCTCTTTGGTCTTCGGCAGGTGGACGGTGATGAAGTCCGCCTGCGGCAGCAGCTCGTCGATGGAGCCGAAGAGCTCGACGCCGAGGGCCGCAGCGCGCTCCTCCGAGATGTAGGGGTCGTAGCCGATGATGCGCATCTGGAAGCCGCGTGCACGCTCAGCGATGAGCGTACCGATGCGTCCCAGGCCGATGATCGCGAGCGTCTTCTCGTAGAACTCGGCACCGGTGAACTTGCTGCGCTCCCACTTGCCGGCTTTGAGCGAGGCGTTGGCCTGCGGGATCATGCGCGCCTGCGCCATGAGCAGCGCCCATGTGTGCTCCGCGGCCGACACCACGTTCGAGGTCGGCGCGTTGCACACGATCACGCCGCGCTCGGTAGCGGCGGTGACGTCCACGTTGTCGATGCCCACGCCCGCGCGGCCGATGATCTTGAGTTTGTGCGCCGCTTCGATGACCGGGCGCGTCGCCCGCGTGGCGGAGCGCACGATCAGCCCCTCGTAGTCCCCGATGACCTCGATGAGCTCGGCCTCGGACAGACCGGTCTTCACGTCGACCTCGTAGGACTTCCGCAGTTCCTCGATGCCGGAATCGGCGATCTTGTCAGCGATAAGGACCTTCATGTTCAGACCTCCTCGCCCATGAATACCGCCTCGGCGGCTTTGATGCCGGCGCCGCGCTCGAAGCTGTAGCCCAGCTCGGCCAGCGTCATCTCGAGCGCAGCCAGGGTGGTGATGATGTCGAACTCACCGAAGTAGCCGAGGTGCCCCACGCGGAAGATGCGGCCGGTGTAGTCGTCCTGGCCGCCCGCGATCGTCACGCCGTACTTGTTCTTCATGATCGAGACGATCTTCTTACCGTCGATGCCCTCGGGGACCCACACCGGCGTCACCGCACTCCCGCGGCCCTCCGGCGGAGCGAACAACTCCAGCCCGAGCGCCTCGCACCCCTTGCGGGTGGCCTGTGCCAGGCGCGCGTGACGGTCGATGACGTTCTCGATCGTCTCCTCACGCATCATGCGCAGCGCCTCCACGAGTCCCACCACGAGCGACACCGCCGGCGTGAACGGCGTCGTCTGCTTATCGAGGTTCTTCTTGTAGCGGCTCCAGTCGAAGTAGAACTTCGGCAGCGTGCTGCGCTCGTAGGCGCGCCACGCCTTCGGAGACACGGTCAGCGCGGCCAGGCCAGGCGGGAGCATGAGCCCCTTCTGGGAACCGGTCATGACCACGTCGAGGCTCCACTCGTCGGTGAGGCACGGGACCGCGCCGATGCCGGTGATCGAGTCGACGATGAAGACGCAGTCGTCGTAGCCCTTCACGATGGCGCCGATCGCCTCGACGTCGTTGAGAACGCCGGTCGACGTCTCGGACTGCACGACGACCACGCCGCGCGCGTCCGGGTGTGCCTCGAGCGCCGCCGCGACGTCCGCGGGCCTCACGACCTCCTGCCACCCGTACGCGAGCTCGACGACGCTCAGCCCGTACGTCTTGGCGATCGAGACCATGCGGTCGCCGAACTTGCCGTTGCGCGCAACGATCACGGTGTCACCCGCGCAGAAGCAGTTCGCGAACGACGACTCCATCGCACCGGTGCCGCTGCAGGCCAGGATGATCACGTCGTTGGCGGTCTGGAACACGTACTTCAGGCCCTCGACGCACTCCATCAGCATCGCGGAGAAGTCCGGCGTGCGGTGGTGGATCATCGGCCGCGCCTGCGCGAGCAGGACTTCGGAGGGTACCGGCGTCGGCCCCGGCGTCATCAGGTACTTCTTCTGCATGTGTCTCATCCCGTTTCAGTGAGGTCGCTTACCGGCACTCCGCGATCGTTTCGTACGGGTCGTGCGGACCGGGCTAGTCTTTGCGGAGCCAGCTGAACATCCCGCGCAGCTCTCCGCCGACCTCCTCGATGTAGGACTCAGCGTGGATACGGCGCATCGCCTTGAAGTGCGGCTGACCGGCCTTGTTCTCGAGGATCCAGTCGCGGGCGAACTGGCCGGACTGGATGTTCCAGAGGGCCTGCGCCATGGCGTCCTTGGTCTCGTCGGTGATGATCTTCGGGCCGGTGACGTAGTCGCCGTACTCAGCGGTGTTTGAGATCGAGTCGCGCATCTTGGCCATGCCGCCCTCGTACATGAGGTCGACGATGAGCTTGAGCTCGTGGAAGCACTCGAAGTAGGCGATCTCCGGCTGGTAGCCGGCCTCCACCAGCGTCTCGAACGCGGCCTCCACGAGGTGCGTCACGCCGCCGCAGAGCACGACCTGCTCGCCGAACAGGTCGGTCTCGGTCTCCTCCTGGAACGTGGTCTCGATGACGCCGGCGCGCGCTCCGCCGATGCCCGCTGCCCACGCCAGCGCGAGGTCCATCGCCTTGCCGGTCGCGTCCTGGTAGACGGCGACGACGTTCGGCACGCCGCTGCCCTCGGTGAACACGCGGCGCACCATGTGGCCCGGGCCCTTCGGGGCGATCATGATGACGTCGACGTCCTTGGGCGGGACCACCTGGTTGAAGTGGATGTTGAAGCCGTGCGCCCAGGCGAGCGCCTTGCCCGCGGTCATCGCTTCGTGGATCTCCGAGTAGTAGACGTGCGCTGCGGTCTCGTCCGGGACGAGCATCATGATGACGTCCGCCTCCTGCGCCGCCTCGCGCGGGGTCATGACCCTCAGGCCGTCGGCCTTGACCTTGTCCCACGACGCAGAGCTGGTGCGCAGGCCAACCCGGACGTCGCAGCCCGAGTCGTGCAGGTTGAGCGCGTGCGCATGTCCCTGGCTGCCGTAGCCGATGACGGCGATCTTGCGGGCCTTGAGCAGCTCGATGTCGGTATCGCTCTCGTAGAAGACGTGTGCCATGGTCGGTGTCGCTTCCTTTCGGTCTCTGAGGTGACTCTTCCGTCAGTCATGCGTGCGTATCGGTGCGGCGCCGGAGTTCAGCGCGATCGTTGGTCAGGCCCCCTCGCGCAGGCCCCGGGACAAGGCGATCTTTCCGGTCCGCGCCAGCTCCTTGATGCCGTACGTGCGCAGCAGGTCCTCCATCGCGGCGAGCTTGTCGTCCGCGCCGGTCGCCTCGATCGTCAGCGTGTTGCGGCCCACGTCCACGATCTTGGCGCGGAACACGTTCGCGATCTCGATGATCTCGTGCCGCCGGTCGGCGGGCGCGTTCACCTTGAACAGGACCAGTTCGCGGTCGACCATCTCGTGCGGGTCCAGGTCCTGGATCTTGATGACGTTGATCAGCTTGTGGAGCTGCTTGGCCACCTGCTCGAGCGAGGTGTCCTCCCCGCCCACGACGATGGTGATGCGCGACAGCGTCGGGTCCTCGGTCACGCCCACCGCGAGCGAGTCGATGTTGAAGCCGCGCCGGGCGAACAGCGACGTGACGCGCGTGAGCACGCCCGGCTTGTTCTCAACGAGCACGGACAAGGTGTGCTGCATGTTCATTCCCACACCTCCGTCACCGCTCCGTCGTCCATCATGTCGGACACCGGTCCACCCGGCAGCCCGCCGAGCATCTCGTCGATCGAACCGCCGGGGGCGACCATCGGGAAGACGTTCTCCTCGCCCACGACGCGACAGTCCACGAGCGCCGGGCCCGGGTGGTCGAACGCCGCGATGAGCGCCGCGTCGAGTTCGGCCGGACAGGTGACGCGCGAGCCGTGCCAGCCGTAGGCGTCCGCGAGCTTCACGAAGTCGGGGCAGTCCTGCGGCAGCACCGAACTGGCGTAGCGGTGGTCGTAGAACAGCTCCTGCCACTGCCGCACCATGCCGAGGAAGCCGTTGTTCAGGACGATGACCTTGACCGGCAGCTTCTCGATCGCGGCGGTGGCCATCTCCTGCGAGTTCATCTGGATCGAACCGTCACCGGCGATGTCGATCACGAGATGCTCGGGGCGGCCCACCTGCGCGCCGATGGCGGCCGGGAGCCCGAAGCCCATCGTGCCGAGCCCACCGGACGATACCCACGTGCGCGGCTCACGGATGCGCGAGTACTGGCTCGCCCACATCTGGTTCTGGCCGACTTCGGTGGCGATGATCGTGGGGCGGTCCTTGGTCAGCTCGCGCACGCGCTCGACCACGAGCTGCGGCATGAGCCGCTCGCCGTCGTGGGTGAAGTGCAGCGGGTACCGCGTGCGCCAGTCGTCCACCGTCCGCATCCAGGCGTCGGTCCTCGGCTCGGCGCCGGCCTTGCGCAGCTCCGCGACGAGGGCGGCGATGACGCCCTTCGCATCTCCCACGATCGGAACGTCGACCGGCTTGTTCTTGCCGATCTCGGCCGGGTCGATGTCCACGTGGATGACCTGGGCCTTCGTCGCGAACGCGGAGAGCTTGCCGGTGACGCGGTCGTCGAACCGCACGCCGAGCGCGATGAGCAGGTCGGTCTCGGTCAGCGCGTAGTTCACGTAGCGCGGACCGTGCATCCCCGGCATGCCCAGGTAGAGGTGGTGGTCCTCCGGGAACGCGCCCTTGCCCATGAGCGTGGTCGCGACCGGGATCTGCATGAGCTCGGCGAGGTCCTTGAGCTCCTTCCACGCCCCGGAGGCGAGCACGCCGCCGCCTGCGTAGATGAGCGGCTTGCGTGCGCGACCGATGAGGTCGGCGGCCTGTTTGATCTGCTTCGCGTGGCCCTTGTAGGTGGGCTTGTAGCCGGGCAGGTTCACCGAAGCCGGCCACTTGTACGTGACCTCGGACTTGCTGACGTCGGCGGGCAGGTCCACGAGCACCGGGCCCGGGCGGCCGGTCGTGGCGATGTGGAACGCCTCGGCGATGACCTCCGGCAGCTCGTTCACGTCCTTGATCAGGTAGTTGTGCTTGGTGATCGGGAGCGTGATGCCGGTGATGTCGGACTCTTGGAACGCGTCGGTGCCCAGCACCTTCGTGTTCACCTGCGCGGTGATCACCACCATCGGGATCGAGTCCATGTAGGCGTTGGCGATGCCGGTGACGGTGTTGGTCGCCCCCGGTCCGCTCGTTACGATGACCGCCGCAGGGCGGCCGGTCACCCGGGCGTACCCGTCCGCCATGTGCACGGCGCCCTGCTCGTGACGCGGCAGGATCGTGCGGATGGTCGTGGCGTCGTAGAGCGCGTCGAAGATCGGCAGCGCAACGCCGCCGGGATACCCGAACACCGTGTCGACCCCGGCGTCCTCGAGCGCGCGCACGAGCGCCTGCCCGCCGTTCATCTTCATACCGTCACCTCCGTGGTGGCGTGCGTGACGTGCACATCCGCGTGCACATGGGTCGCCTGCTGACCGAAGCGGTTGCTCACGAGAGCACCGCCCCGCTGTCGGCGCTGGAAACGAGCGCGGCGTAGCGCGCGAGATACCCCTTGGTGACGCGCGGCTGCGGTGCCGTCCACGCGGCGCGGCGTGCGGCGAGCTCGGCGTCGTCCACCTGTAGCGTCATGGTGCCGGCGTCGATGTCGATGGCGATCGTGTCGCCTTCGGCCACCAGCGCGATCGCTCCGCCGGCCGCGGCCTCGGGCGAGACGTGCCCGATCGCCGGACCCTTCGTGGCGCCGGAGAACCTGCCGTCGGTGATGAGCGCGACGCTGGTGGAGAGGCCCATCCCGGCGATGGCGCTCGTGGGCGTGAGCATCTCCCGCATCCCCGGGCCGCCCTTCGGGCCCTCGTAGCGGATGACCACGATGTCGCCTTCGACGATGCGGCGCGCAAGGATCGCGGCGACGGCGTCCTCTTCGCAGTCGAACACGCGAGCAGGACCCGCGTGCTGCCGCATGCCGGCCGATACCGCCGACTGCTTCACCACGGCCCCATCAGGCGCAAGGTTGCCGCGCATGACCCGCAGGCCCCCCTGCGCGAGGTACGGGCTGTCGATGGAATGGATGACGGTGCCGTCGAGGACAGCGGCGCGTTCGACCGTCGCCCGCAGCGGCTCTCCGGTGACGGTGAGCACGTCCAGGTCGAGCAGGTCGTGGGCGGCGAGCTCGGACATGATCGCGGGGATGCCGCCCGCGGCGTGGAGGTCTTGCATGTGGAAGTCGCTCGCGGGCGAGATGCGGACGAGGTTGGGCGTCCGCGCGCTCACGTCCGCCCAGTCGTCCAGCGTGATGTCCGCGCCCGCCTCGTGGGCGATCGCCGTCAGGTGCAGCACGGTGTTGGACGAACCGCCGAACGCCATGTCGAGCGACATCGCGTTGCGCACCGAGGCTGCGTTCATGATCTGTCTCGCGGTGATGCCGCGCTCCAGCAGCTCCATGATCTTCATGCCGGCGTGCTTCGCCAGGCGCAGGCGCTCCGAGTAGACGGCCGGCACAGTGCCGTTGCCGGGCAGCGCCATCCCGATCGCCTCGGTGAGGCAGTTCATCGAGTTCGCCGTGAACAGGCCCGCGCATGAACCGCACGTGGGGCACGCCGCGGTCTCGAGCTCGCAGAGCTCCGCGTCGCTCATCTGTCCCGCAGCGTGCTTGCCCACCGCGGTGAACACGGTGTCGAGGTCGACGTCCTTGCCGCCGAACCTGCCGGCGAGCATCGGGCCGCCCGAGACGACGATGGCCGGGATGTCGAGACGCGCCGCGGCCATGAGCATGCCCGGCACGACCTTGTCGCAGTTGGGGATCAGCACCATCGCGTCGAAGGCGTGGGCCTCGACGACGAGTTCCACCGAGTCCGCGATGACCTCGCGCGAAGCCAGCGAATAGCGCATGCCGGCGTGGTTCATGGCGATGCCGTCGCAGATCCCGATCGTGGAGAACTCGAGCGGCGTGCCTCCGGCCATGCGGATGCCGGCCTTGACCGCGTCGGCGACGTTGCGGAGTCCCAGATGACCGGGGATGACCTCGTTGGCGGAGTTGACGACGGCGATCAGAGGCCGTGAGATCTCTTCGTCGGTGAGGCCGTCCGCCTTGAGCAGACTGCGGTGCGGGGCCTTGGAAGGTCCCGTCTTCATGCGGTCGCTACGCAGTTCCATCCCACTCCACCCTTCGCTCGTTAGCGTCAGGGAATGGCGGATGCGTCACCACCGCACGGTCGTTCGAGTGCGTGATCGGGGGGTTCGGCCGACTCCGGTAAGGCCCTCAGGAAACAAAAGGACCGCGGATGAGGACATACTCCGTCCCCGGCCAGGGACGAGAGTCATGCACTCCCGCGGTACCACCCCGATTGACGATGCGCGTACCGTCGCTGGCCTCCAAAGTGCGGTCACGCGAACGGGGCGGATCGCCCACTCGTGCGGCAAGGTAACGGTCGCCAGACCGATCCGACGTACTTGTCGCTGCCTAAGGCGGAGGTCGTCCGCGACTCTAGAGCAGGTCCGTTCTTCCGGATGGCTCAGGGGCCAGATTCGAAGCGTCCTGCGTCGGGCTCCCACCGTCCCCGACTCTCTGCTGCAAGGATTGGCCTCTACTACTCCCCGTCAAAGCCTGATGCATATTCGGTTGGGGACGGATTATAGCGGAGCGGAGCGAAAGCGCACAACCGCACCTCCCGATGCGGGATTCGCACTCCGCGCGCGGCTGGCATACACTCGTGCCGTTTCCATCCCACGATGTGCCCGGCAGCTCGTCCGGGGAGGAGGTGCCTGTGTCCGCGACCAACGACCCCGCCGAGAAGGCAGGGAACGCGTTCGGCCGCATCCTGGCACCGCTCACGCGGAACCGCACCGCCGTTGCAGTGCTCGCCATCGTCACCATCGCGGTCATCGGCTACCTCGACCGCCTCACCGGCACGCAACTTTCCGTCACCGCCCTATATCTCGTGCCCGTGGCGGTCGCGGCCTGGTACATCGGCCCGAACGGCGGGCGCGTCGCCGCACTGCTGGCCGGTTGCACCCAGGTCGCCGCGGACCTCCTCGACGTCACACAAGCTCCCCCGCTGGTGGTCGTGTTCTGGAACGCTGCGACGATCATCGTGCTGTCGATGGTCATCGGCGAGGTGCTCACCCGGCTCCACACGGCGTTCGACGCCGAACACAACCTCGCCCGCACCGACGCGCTCACGACTCTGCCGAACACGCGCAGCTTCCACGAGTTCGCGGCGATCGAGCTCGAGCGTTCGCGCCGCTACCGGCGCACGTTCACCGTCGCATGCCTCGACCTCGACCACTTCAAGTCGGTCAACGACACGCTCGGCCACGATGTGGGCGACCGGCTCATCCGCGACGTCGGCATCGCGCTGCGCGCGAACCTGCGGCGGGTGGACGTCGTGGCGCGCCTGGGCGGCGACGAGTTCACGATGCTCATGCCTGAGACGGACGCCTTGCAGGCCCAGGTCGCGCTCAGCCACGTGCGCCACGCGCTCAAGGACCTCACGACCGTGTACGGACCGGAAGTGAAGGCCTCCATCGGATCGGTGACGTTCACCACGCCGCCGGAGACCGTTGCCGACATGGTCCGCCTCGCCGACACCGCGATGTACCGCGCGAAGGCGGCCGGCCGCGACCGCGTGGAAGCGATCACCCTGCCGCTCGAGGCCACCCGCCTCGAGGACTTCGAACTCGCCGCGCTCCAGAACCTCACGGGCGCGGCCGCCGACGGGACCGAGTCCGCCCGGTAACGGAAGAAGGCGGCCCGTGGTTCGGCCGCCTTCGTTAGTCCCGTACTGCCCGCCTGCGCTGCGGGCCTCCCGCGAAGCGCCCGCCCTACAGCGCCTCGATCAGCGCATCCGCATACGCCTGGGTGCCCACGGCGCCCGCTGTGGAGCCGGTCACCGAACGCCTGATGTCGTACGTGACCTTGTCGCCCGCGCCGATGACGCTGCGCACCGCGGCAAGGATGCGGTCGGCAGCATCCGTCTCGCCCAGGTGACGCAGCATGAGCGTGGCGCTCAGTATCTCCGCGGTCGGGTTCGCCATGTCCTTGCCCGCGTACTTCGGCGCAGAGCCGTGCGTGGGCTCGAAGACCGCGTAGTCGGCGCCGATGTTGGCGCCCGGGGCGATGCCCAGACCGCCGATGAGGCCCGCGGCGAGGTCCGAGATGATGTCGCCGTAGAGGTTCGGAAGCACGAGCACGTCCCACCACTCGGGATGCAGCACGAGCTGCATGCAGGTGGCGTCGACGATGTAGTCCTCGAATTCGATGCCGGTGTGCGCGTACTCGGCGGCCACCTCGCGAGCGACTTTCAGGAACAGGCCGTCGGAGTACTTGAGGATGTTCGCCTTGTGTACCGCGGTGACCTTCTTGCGGCCGTTGGCGATGGCGTAGTCGAAGGCGTAGCGCACGATGCGCTGCGTGCCGGAGATCGAGATCGGCTTGAGCGAGATGCCCGAGTCCGGCTTGATGACCCCGGCGCCCTTGTCGGCCGCGAACTTGATGAGCTCGGCGGCAGCGGGGCTCCCCTCCTCGAACTCGATGCCCGCGTAGAGGTCCTCGGTGTTCTCACGCACGATCACGAGGTCGATGTCGTCGTAGCGCGCGCCGTTGCCGGCGATCGAGAACGCCGGGCGCAGGCACGCGTAGAGATCGAGTTCCTTGCGGATCGCCACGTTGACCGAACGGAAGCCGGTGCCCACCGGGGTCGTGATCGGGCCCTTGATCGCCACCTTGTTGCGGCGGATCGATTCGAGCACGTGCTCCGGGAGCGGCGTCCCGTACTTCTCCACGACGCCGGCGCCCGCCTCGGCGATCTCCCACTCGATGTCGACGCCGGTGGCCTCGACCACGCGCTGCATGGCTCCGGTGAGCTCCGGGCCGATCCCGTCGCCGGGGATGAGTGTCACGGTGTGCTGGGCCATGAATGAGCGCTCCTTGATGGACGTCGAGTGGCGGTGAAGGCGCGCCACAACCGGGCGGCGCGAGGCAACAGTGTAGAACACGATGCCGCGAGGCTAGCCGAACTGGCGCGCCAGCGCGGCTCCCCAAGCCTTGGCGCGCTCGAGCTCGCCGGCCTTGAGCGGGCCGAACTTCCCGGTTACGACGAACTTCTCGGAGGGCGCCAGCTGCCGGTACCCCTTGGCCTCCAGAGCCGCCGCGATGTGCTTGGGAGCGCTCCCCGGCGACCACCAGATGCGTGTCTCGAACGCAGCGAATCGGGCGCTCCCGGCAGGGAGTTCGTCGAGCCAGGACCTCATCGACGGGGCCGACAGGTCCGGCTTCGGCGCGCCCATGCCCGGGTTCGTGGCGATGCCGGCGCGCATCTGTTCGGTCGGAAGGGTGAAGCCGAGCAGCGGCGCGCCCGCCACGATCAGGTCCACGCCCTGAATCGCCGCTGCGTCCGCAGCCGAGGTCGAGAGCGCGCGTGCGCCGTCCCCCAGGCCCTCGGCGATCGCACCCGCCACCGCGGCGGTGTTGCCCCACAGCGACTCGTACACGACGACAGCGTTCATGTCCTCCCCCATCCCTTCGCACATCCGGCGCTGACCCGCCGGCACTCCAGCGCCACATCCGCCCACAGCCTCGCGCTAGCCGATCGGCCGTCCGAACAGCTTGCGGAGCCGGCCGGCGATCGTCAGTTTCGGCTCGCACGGTCGCGAATCGAGTGAGCGGCCGGACGTGGCCTCCACGCACATACCCGAACCCGCCTGACGGCTCCGCCGCGGGTACTCGCTGCAGTACTTGCACCACACGCGCGTCGTGTCCCCGGGCCTCGCAGCGCTCATGCTCCCAGCTCCTTTCGCGGAGTCGGCCCGAGATCGCCGTCCCCGGCCTCTCCGTGTTCGGCGAGCCACGTCCCGTACTCCTCAAGCAGCGCGTCGAGCTCCTCGAACGTCGCGACGCGGAACACGCGTTCGCGCACCGCAGCGGAGTGCGGCAGCCCGTGCAGGTACCAGGCCGCGTGCTTGCGCATCCGGCCGATAGCGAACGGACCGGCGAAGTCCTGCAGCGCCCGCGCGTGTTCGTGCGCGACCGATATCCGCTCGTCGGCGCTGGGCGGCGCGATCTCGCACCCGGTGTCGATGAGCGCGCGCGACTCGCGGAAGATCCACGGGTTGCCCTGAGCGCCGCGCGCGACCATGACCGCGTCCACGCCCGTCTCCTGGAGCATGCGCAGCGCGTCGGCCGCGCACATCACGTCGCCGCTCCCGATCACGGGAACGCTGACGGCCGCCTTCACCGCCGCGATCGCACTCCAGTCCGCTCGTCCGCGGTAGAACTGGCCGCGCGTGCGGCCGTGCACCGTGAGCATCGAGGCGCCGGCGGCCTCCATCGCAGCAGCGAAGGCAGCCGGGTCCGCCGTCTCGGCGTCCCATCCGCTGCGGAACTTCACGCTCACGGGCGCGCCTGCGGCCCCCACCATCGCGCTCACGATCTCCGCCGCCAGCTCCGGCGTGCGCATGAGCGCGCATCCCTGTCCCTTGGACACGACCTTGCTCACCGGACAGCCCATGTTGACGTCGATGACCGCCACATCGTCCCCGTGCATCTCGACGATGCGCCGTGACTGCGCCGCCATCAGCTCAGGCTCGGCGCCGAAGAGCTGGACCGCGCACGGGACTTCGGCCGGATGCAGGGTCAGAAGAGCGCGCGAGACCTCGGCGTCCGGGTTGTAGTGCAGTCCCTTGACGCTGACCATCTCCGTGAAGGTGAGGCCCGCGCCCAACCGCTTGCAGATGCCGCGGAACGGCGCCTCGGTGATCCCCGCCATGGGACCGAGTACGACGTTGTTGGCCGCGAGTTGCGCGCGGAGGTCTGCGGAGGTGCGTGTCATGCCGCGATGATACGACGAGGAAGGTGCGCCGGCGCGATCGGGCCGTACGGCAGGCCGCCGCCGCGCCTGACGCTCCGCCCGCAATGCAGCGCTACAGCTTGATCTCGATGCGCTCGAGCCCTTGGCCGGGGTTCTTGCGCGCGAGCACGATGCCGCCCACCTCGCCCGTGCGCCGCGGATGCGTGCCGCCGCACGGGACGCGCGCGAACCCGGCGATCTCCCAGTAGCGGCGCTCGGTCGCCTCGTCCTCGAATGCGCTCGTGATCTCGAGGTCCGCGGACACGATGCGCGCCACCTCGGTCACGATGCCCAGGAACAGCTCGGAGATGTTGTGGTCGTAGCGGAAATCGATACGGGCCTTGTTGGCGGCGATATGGGCGCCGACCTTCTCGATGCCGGGGACCGCCCGCCGCACGAGTTCCAGCACGAGTTCCGCCGCGAAGTGCAGGCGCATGAGCCGGGTGCGGCGCTTGCCGTCGATCCGCATCTCCACCACGTCGCCCACATGCAGCCCGTGCTCCGGCGGCAGCTGGTACCGGATCTCGGTGCCGTCGCAGACCGCCTCGAGCACCGGCAGTCCCGCGATCGTGCCCTCGTCCGACTCCTGGCCCCCTGAGAACGCGAAGAAGATCGTGCTTTCGACCGTCACGACATCGCCGTCCACGCCGGTGACGACGGTCTCGAGCACCGTCAGGTACGGGTCGCTCCAGAAGAGTTTCTCGGTCATGCGAGGGGCCTTCCGGTCGAGACGAGGAACACCAACAGTGGCAGCGTGGCATCCAGCAGGAAGTGGGCGCCCATCAGGTACGGCAGGACGGTCGGGCGCCGGTCCACCAAGAAGCCGGTCCAGAGGGCGAACGGGAGGAACTTGAGGGCGAGCCAGAGGTCGTAGCGCCAGTCCAACTGGAAGCTGAAGAAGAGGTGCTGTAGCGACAACACCGCTCCCACCAGACCTATGACGACCCAGCGGTTCGTGCCGGCTGCGCGCAGGCGCGGGGCGACGTAGCCCCAGTACGTGGGTAGTTCCGCCAGCGCTTGCGTGATGGGCATGATGACGAACAGCGGATAGACCGCCACGAGCGGCAACGCTTGGAACAGCATCGGGTTCGGTGCCGTGGGATCCTTCCACAACGCTCCGGCGAGCACGGTCCCCGGCGCCATCGCGAACACGGCGGTGCCGGCGAGAGCGACCGCGGTCCACAACAGGTCGCCCTTCCATGTGTCGCGGCGCGCGAAGAAGATGTCGCGCAGCCGCAGCCCTTCGACTTTGCCGAAGCGCACCATCGCGACGATACAGGCGACGTTGGCCGCGGTCACGAACCACAGCCACCAAGCGGCTGAGGCCGCCACTGTTCCCGAACGACCCGCAGCCGCGAAGGCGGCGGCCAGCGTGAGCAGGAGCGCGAAGGATAGGCCGGACCTGAGCGCGAGCATCCCCCACACGCGCCGCGCCGGGATCCGCCCCTGGGCCACGAGCGGAGCAAGTGCGTCGGGCGAGTTCGGCAGCACGGGATACTCGGTCATCAAGCCTCCATCACGGGAGTCGCATCGGGCCCATTCTCCCACGGGACCGGGCTCACCTGAACAGCGATCCGAGCATCGCCGGGACGCCGACCAGCTCCGCGGCGGTGTACACGAGCGTCAGCGAGAGCACGCCCGCAACGATCGCCCGGTCGAGGTCGGTCCTCAGCCAGTGGCGGATCGTCATGCCGGCGATGGCCCATGTCGAGGTCGCCGCGAACCCGAGCAGCCCCATCACCGCGGAGGCCGCGATCACCGCCGGGATGTTGGAGGTCAGGCCCGCAAGGAACGTCGAGAACATCAGGAGTCCGTAGATGATGCCCTTCGGGTTCACGAACTGGAGGGCGAAGCCGCCCATGAAGCCGTGCGCGCGCGGTACGTCGTCCCCCAGCGCCTTGCCGAAGTTCGCGCGGTGCGCCCACGTGGCCCACGCCAGCCACAGGATGTAGGCGGTGCCCGCGTACTTGAGCACCGGCTCCACGGCCGGGAAGGCGCCGAGCAGCAGCGTCGACGCGATGGCGCTCAGCAACATCACCAAAGAGAAGCCGCAGGTGATGCCGAGGATGAACGGGATGCAGCGCCGGTACCCGTACATGACCCCCAGCGAGCCGCTCATGACGTTGTTGGGCCCGGGGCTGAACGTTCCGGCGAGCGCGAACGTGAACGCGGCGAGCAGCGGGACCTGGTTCACGCGATCCTCCTGGAGTCGGGAGGTAGCAGCATCTCATACTCCGCGCGGAGCGCGCTCGGCCGCCCCGCCGGCCCTCCCGCGACATCAATGCGGCTGGCGATGCGGCGCGCAGCACCGACGTATGAGCAAACGCTCAGATGTTGCCCATGAGCTGGGCGATCTTGGCGACGGTGGCGACGTTGCGAACGGTCACCGTGTCCCCCATCGTCCGCCCGAGCGCCAGTGCGAGCGGGCTCTTCGACACGCCGTCGGGGCACCACAGGTACGCCACGCCTGCGCCCGGCGCGAACGACTCCGGCGCCCAGTCGGTCTCAGCGAGCGACGCCAAACGCCTCGCATCGGCGGCGTGCGAGAGGAACGCGACGAGGCTCCGGGAGGGGTCGCGCTGCGGATCCGCCAGCGGGTTTGCGGCGAGCGCGGCCTCGACTTCACCACGCTCGACCACAACCACGGTCACGTCGAGGCCGAGCGTCTCCCGAAGCGCCGCACGTATCCGGGCGGCGATGTTCTCCGGGGCCTCCTCGGGCGCGGTGAACACGGCGTTCCCGCTGTTCAGGAGCGTGGCGACGTCGGTGAGGCCCAGGCCCGCCAGCACGCCTCGCAGGTCGGCCATCGCGACGCGGTTGCCGCGGCCGACGTTGATCCCACGCAGCAGCGCCGCGTAGCGCCGCCGACCGGTCTGTGGAGCTGCGACCCCGCGCAGCGGTTCCGGCGCCTCGGCGTTTCCGCCGGTGCGCCCACTCACGCGCGGCCGTGGCGCTTGTACTCGTCCTTCAGCGACTTGCGCGCCTTGGAGATCCGGACCTCCTGCTCGCGGTGGCGGACCGCTGCCTTCTCCGTCGCGTCCTTCGCCTCGCCGATAAGCTTGTGGTAACTGGCGACCCGGGCCGCCGACAGTGTGCCTGCCTCAACGGCGGCCGCCACCGCGCACCCCGGCTCGTCGCGGTGCGTGCAGTCCCGGAAGCGACACCCCTCGGCGAGCCCATCCACGTCCGGGAAGGCGGATGCGATGCCCTCCTGGGAGCCGGTGAGCCCGAACGCGCGCAGCCCCGGCGTGTCGATGAGCAGGCCGCCGCCGGGCAGCCGGAAGAGCTGCCGTGACACCGTCGTGTGCCGGCCCTTGCCGTCGCTCACGCGCACTTCGCGCGTTGCCTGCAGAGCCTCGCCGGCGAGCGAGTTGAGAAGCGTCGACTTGCCGGCTCCCGAAGGGCCCACGAGTACGGCGGTGCGGTGGCCCGAGATGTGATCGAGCATCGGTTCGATCCCGGCTCCGGCGCGCGCGTCGGTGACGATCACGTCGGTCCCGGGAGAGACCGCCTGCACGGCGGCGCTCGCCGCCTCGGTGTCGGCGGACAGGTCGCGTTTCGTGAGCACGACCACCGGCACCGCTCCCGAGTCCCAGGCCACGGACAGCTCACGCTCGATGCGCCGCACGTTGGGCAGTTCGTCGATCGGGTGGACGACGAACACGGTGTCGATGTTGGCTGCGAGCACCTGTACCTCGGAGGTCTTGCCGGGGTCGCCGCGGGTGATCGCGCTGGTGCGCAGCAGCACGGCCTCAACGAGCGGGACGTCGTCGCCTGTGGGGAGCCGCGCCGCGACCCAGTCCCCCACCGCTGGCAGGTCCTGCGGGCCGGATGATGCCTTCGAGAGCGCCGCTGCGATCTTGGCGCGGACCACACCGTCCCCCGTGGCCAGCAGGACGGTACCGCGCGACGTGCGGATCACGCGCGCCGGCACGAGGCCGCGCGCGGACAGCGGCTCGAACTCCGCTTCCCGCAGCGAGTCCCACCCGAGCTCATGCAGCCCGGCCGGACCGGTGTCATCCGTCACTGACACTCCCCTGTCCCCCACGCGTCCGCACCCCATGGCCGAGAGCGGAGTGGCCACTGCGCCGCTCATGCGCTTGCCAGAGCACCACTCCTCGGCACCAACAGTACCCGACCGGCGCGCCTCCGTCCCTCCGGCAGTTATCGCCGCCCCCGCAACGGGGACATTTCGAGCACACGGCACGGGGGGTTTCTGCGTGCGGCCTGATTCGGCGGAAGGCACGTATGGGCGCGTTCGACTGGTTCAGATCGGACAGGGCGAAGAGTGAGGCGCTGGCAAGCGCGTGGGTCGTGCCGGAGCCGACCCGCTGCGTCCAATGCGGCATCTGCTCGTTCTACTGCCCGGTCGGCATCGACGTGCGCCGGCATGTGTGGCGCGGAGAACCGGTCAAGGACAGCCGATGCCTCACGTGCGGTGAGTGTGTGAAGCGCTGTCCCCGTGGCCTGCTCCGCTTCGAGAAGGCCGGCACGATGCGCAGGCTCTCGACGCGAAGGGGGCGGTGAGCGATGCCGCTACGCCACCTGCTCGTGGGCAGCGGCCCCGCCTCCATCGCCGCAGCCGAAGCGATCCGCAGCCGCGACCTCACGGCCGAGATCACATGCATCGGCGCGGAACCCGAGGGCTACTACTCACGCCCCGGCCTCGCCTACTACCTGGCGAAAGAGGTACCGGAAGGCTCGCTCTTCCCCTTCACCGATCACGACACCGACGCGCTCGGGATCACGTTCGTCCCCGGGACGGTCGTCTCGCTGGACCGCGCAGCTCGCACGGTCACGCTGGAGAGCGGGCGCACGCTGCCGTATGACCGCCTCCTGCTCGCCACCGGCTCGATCGCGAACCCGGTCCACGTGCCCGGCGGCGACCTCGACGGCGTGGTCAAGCTCGACGATCTGCGCGACGCCCGCGATCTCGCGCGCAGGGCCGGACGCGGGAAGGCGGCTGTCGTCGTGGGAGGCGGCATCACGGCGCTCGAGATCGTCGAGGGCCTGTGCTCGCGCCACGTCGACGTCCACTACCTCATGCGGAAGCGCCGCTACTGGGGCAATGTGCTGTCCGAGACCGAATCGCTGCTGGTGGAGGACGGCCTGCGCCAGCGCGGCGTGGAGATCCACTACGACACCCGCCTCGCGGAGATCCTCGGCGACCGCGGTAAGGTCACCGGAGTGCGGACCGAGAGCGGTGATACCATCCACTGCGACATGGTCGCGGTCGCCATCGGTGTCCACCCTCGCGTCGAACTCGCCAACGATGCCGGGCTGGAATGCGCACGGGGCGTGCTCGTCGACGAGTTCCTGGCCACGAGCGACCCCGACATCTATGCGGCGGGCGACATCGCCGAAGTGTTCGACCCCGGCACGCAGCGTCGCAGCCTCGAGGTCCTGTGGAGCTCGGCCGTGGCCAAGGGGCGCATCGCGGGACTCAACATGGCCAGCGGACCGATACATGCGTACGACGGCGGCGCGCCGCTCAACGTGACCCGGCTCGCCGGGTTCAAGCTCACCATCATGGGCACGGTCGGCGGCGGCGAGGACTCGGACCTTGAAGGGATCGTGCGGGGCGACAGCGAGGCGTGGCGCCAGGCCGGGGAAGCGACGATGGTCGAGTCCCAGGCCGGGGACGCACACGTGCGCCTCGCTCTGGGTACCGACACGATCGTGGGCGGCGTGGTCATGGGCGACCAAGCGCTCTCCTTCCCGCTGCAGGACCTGATCGGAGCCCGTGCCGACGTCGGTGCGGTCATCGAGCGGCTGAAGGAACCGGGCGCCCCCATCGCCCGGATCGTCGACGACTTCTGGACCGAGTGGAGCGCGCGCGCATGATCAAGCGGCACAGGGAGATCTGGTATTCGCTCATCGCGATCGCGATCGTCACGGCGATCTACGCGCTCGCATTCCTGCAGGCGGGCAGGTTCCCGGCGGCCTCGGGCCTCGTCGGCCACGGCATCGGGATCCTCGGCTTCGTCTTGATGCTGATGACCGAGACGCTGTATTCGATCCGCAAGCAGATGACCGATGCGCGCTGGGGTCGGATGTCTGACTGGCTCACCTTCCACATGGTCACGGGCATCGTGGGGCCGTACATGGTGCTGCTCCACAGCTCGATGAAGTTCAACGGCGTGGCGGGCGTTGCGATGCTGCTGACCGTGGTGGTCGTCGCCAGCGGGCTGGTGGGCCGCTACCTGTACACGGCGGTTCCTCGCGTCGTCGAGACCCCCGCATCGGCTGCGCCTGCCGGCGCGCCGCAGGACGGGTCCGCCGCCGACGCAGCCGGAAATGCTGCCGAATCCTTCGGGCCCTCGGACGCCGAGGTGGCGGACCTCACAGCACGGCGCGCGTCGCTGGCGCGGTGGTACTCGGTCCACATCCCGCTCACCTGGACGTTGTTCGCGATCGCATTCATCCACGCAGGCGCGGCGATGTACTACGCCACGTTCCAGCGCTGAGACGCAGAGACGGAGGAGCGCACGTGAAGAGCAGACTCGGTTTCCTCTCCGCCTCGGGGGCGGTCTACGCCGTGGTCGCCGTCGCGATCATCGCCGCGTGGTCGATCCTGGGCGGCGCGGTGCTCTTCACCGCGGGCGGCCTCAACGCGATGGCCACTGCGAAGTCCCTCGGCGGGGTCTCGAGCCATGCCCAGCTGGGCGCGAACTGCGGCGCATGCCACACGGCTCCGTGGGCCTCGGCGACGATGAGCGACCGATGCATGGCGTGCCACACGGATGTACTGACGCAGGTCCAGGGTCACAACGGATTGCACGGTGGGCTCGTGGGTGCGCTGTCGGCCCCCACGTGTCAGACCTGCCACTCCGAGCATGGTGGCCCCAACGGACCGCTCACCGCCAACTTCGACCACAACCGGCTGACGTTCAAGCTCGTCGGCAAGCACGCGAGCGTGCCCTGCAACCAGTGCCACACGGCGGTGAACTCACTGGCCGACCTCCAGAACACTCCGCAGGACTGCTACTCGTGTCACGCCAAGGACGACAACCACAAGGGCGCGTTCGGGCAGCAGTGCGGCCAGTGCCACAACCCCACGGGGTGGGCGAACGCCAGCTTCGACCACACGATCTTCCCGGTGGATCACGGTCGGGAGGAGCAGGTGGCCACCTGCCAGACGTGCCACCCGAACGGGGTCACGAGTTACACGTGTCTCGGGTGCCATCGGCACACGGCCGCCAACATCGCTGCCGAGCATGAGAATGGCGTGACCGCTGCGTCGAACTGCATCCAATGCCACGCAGGCGGAAGGGGCGGCGGCGACTAGGCCCGCGAACCGCGCCCCTGGCCTACCGCGAGCGCCACTCCGACCCCAGCGTCGCGAAGATCAGGTCGTCGACCCACTCGTCCTTCAGGTACATGCTCTCGCGCAGGTGCGCTTCCTGCCGCATGCCCACGCGCTTCATGAGCGCGACCGAAGCGGTGTTACGCGGATCCACGGACGCGAAGACGCGGTGCTTCCCGGCATTGCCGAACAGGTGACCCAGCATCGCCGTGAGCGCTTCGGTGGCAAACCCTGAGCCCTGGTGCGCCGGCGCGAGCGTGATGCCGACCTCAGCCTGTTGCGGCTCGTCTTCGGGCACGTGCACGCCGAGGTCGCCCACCAGCGCTCCCCCGTCGCGCAGACGCAGGCCGAACTGGAACCAGGTCCCCGGCGTGTCGAAGCGCACCCCATGCAGGCGTGCGATGAACGCGCGCGCATCATCCGGCGTCCGCGGCTCCCACGACTGGTATCGGCCCACGTCCGGATCCGCGCGGTAGGCGAGCAAGGCGGGGGCATCGGCTTCAGTGAGCGCGGACAGGAGCAGGCGTTCGGTCAGAACGACCGGCGCCTCGGCCGTGGCTTCCCCCACGGTCGCGTGCCGGTCAGGCATGGACGGCCTCCCTGGGCTTGCGGACGGAGAGCGCGAACATGAGCGGGATGTCCCCCGCCTCCGGCGGCAGCCGCCACAGCCCGTCATCGCCCTGGACCATGTATTCGAGTGCCTTCCAGGCCACCACCGGGTATTCGCGCAGCGCCTCCACGACGAGCCCGCGCTTCGCCAGCACGCCGACTATCTCGGCGAACGTGTGCTGCCAGGCGTAGGAATCGGCGGTGAATTCCGCATCGCGGTCCGCGTAGCTGCCGTGCTCCTCGAAGTAGAGCGGCTCTCGCGTGAAGTACGGGTAGATCACGCGGAGCGGAGGCTCGGGTGCGAAGTCGTCGAACACGCTCAGGAACGGGTGCATGTCGACGATGTGGAAGACGCCTCCCGGCGCCAGCCGTGTCGCGATCGAGTCCGCCCAGCCCTCGAGGTCGGGCAGCCACATGATCGTGCCGTATGACGTGAACACGACATCGAACGCCTCGCGCTGCACCGTCTCCGGCAGCGCCGTCACGTCGGCCTCCACGAATGTGGCGGGCAGGCCCATGCGCTCAGCGATCGAAGCAGCAGCGGCCACCGCCTTCGGCGAGAAGTCGACTCCGGTGACGTCGAGGGCGCCCTCGCGGGCGAAGCGCAGGGTGTCGATGCCGATGTGACACTGCAGGTGCAGCAGCCGCTTGCCGGCGACGTCACCCACGACCTCGCGGGTCACCCAGTCGAACGGTCGGCTTGCGGGGTCTGCGATGAACCCCTCCACGTCGTAGTGCCCGCCCGCCATGTGCACGTCGGTCCAGCCCTCCCACAGGGCGAGGTTCGCTGCGACTTCCTTGTCCATGTGGTCGCCCACCCGTCAGGCCCTGCGCATGTTCTCGGCGACGCGGAACTCCACGATGCGCCGGATGAGGTCGGTCGGAAGCGGCTGTCCAAGCGGGAACTGCGCCGAGCCCTTGCCGCTCTTGTAGGGCGCGAGCTCGTCTTTGAACGCCTCGATGCCGCTCGGCACCGGGTAGAAGCCGACGTGCTTCTTGAACCCCGCGAAATGCACGAGGTGATGCCCGTTGAGGTCGAACGTGGGCATCGCGTAGCTGATCGTCTCGGTGGCGTCAGGTGCGGCCGCGCTGATCACCGCGCGCATCTCGCGCAGCACGGTCTGTACCTCCGGGGGGAACCCCGCGATGTAGTCGTCGATCGAGCCGTTCGGAGGCTGCATGGCCATGACGTACGCCACCTGCCTTTCCTCATCGATCCAGTGGTTGGGACCATCTTCCCTGACGCGCGCCGCGCGCGGAACCCACCCTAGTGCGGAACCAGGAACTCCCCCGCCAGGAAGATCACAACGAACACGAGCGGAAAGATCGTTGCCCACACGATCCACGAGCGCTCGCGCTGCCTGACGATCGCCACCAGCGCCACCACACCCGCGATCGCACCCATCGCCATCATCGCGATGCCCCAGAAAGGCAAGACGCTCATGCGGAATGCGTTCACCGTCGGGTCGCTTACGAACGATAGCGGGAGGAACACGAGCGAGTTGATCCCGTACATCACGAGGAACGTGAACGCGAACCACATCGACCAGCGCCCTGTCCGGGTAGTGGGGAGTCCGGTTGCCACTACGCCACCTCCTCGAACACCAGCGGGCACACGATGCGGTCCATGCAGGGAGTATTCCCGGCCGACCCCTACTTCACGAGTGTGATGACCTGGAACATCGGCAGATAGAGGGCCGGGATGATGATCGCGCTCGTGATGAACGGGACAGCGAACAGCGGCGCGAAGAGAAGCCCGATCCAGTAACGGCGGGCAAGGCGATAGAAGCCCCAGTACACCAGTGCCGCGATCGCCCAGATCGCGAGTAGCACCCACACGCTCCCGTGGACCAGCAGGGAGGTCGTCGCGGGCAGTTCGCCTCCCATGCTGTCGAACATCGAAGAGAAAGTGGGGAGAGCGAGCACCAGGACGGCGGATTGGACCAGCAGCGGCAGCCCGAGGAGCGCCCCGGCGACGACCGCGACGACCTTGAAGCGCTTCGCGTCCTCCCGAACGGACTCATCGGTGCCGGAGATGGGCCCCGGGAACGCAGGCTGCGGAACGTCAGGGCCGTCGCCCTGTTGCGCGAGAGCGGGCGTTTCGCCCGGCATCGTGTCACTCATCGGTTCCCCCAAGGTCTCGTCGTTCCCATGCTCGCCCGAGTCAGGGGCGGCGCTTCTTCATCTGCCACGCGTCCTCCGCGAGCACGAGCAGCAAGCCATCGGGCAGCCGGTGGATCGTGACGACCACCGCCATCGCGCCGCGGCCGGTGGAGATGACGTTCGCCTGCAAGTTCGCCGGCACACCCGTGCGAGCGACTTCGCGCATCGCATCGGGAACGCCCATCGATTCCGCCATCGGGACGACGGCATCGATGGTGCCCGCCTGCGCTTCCTCGTTCGACCACAGGAGCGCCATCGTGGCCGGGTCGATAACGGCGGCCTTGACCCGCACGGTGGCCTGGGGCGCGCCCTCGCCCGGCGCGATCGGCGTTCCCGGGCGCCTCACGGCGGTCACCGCAGTCCCGCCAGATACTGCGCGATGGCGATGCCCACGAAGATGAAGGCCGCGGTGACCTCTATCACGCGCGCACGGTTCCAGCGCACGGGCGGCGAGGTCAGGACCTTGAACTTGATGAGCCAACTGCCGAACGACCAGTCGGCCATGAGTACGGCGCCGGACAGCGCCGACCACACCCAGTTCGACACGAGGTGTCCCCTCTCGCTCTCATCTTCGCCCGTACCGCTGTACCGACGCTGCTATCGTACCCGGCGCCCGTTATCGGCCCCCACATACCGCGCTTGGACCACGCCGTCCGGGTACGCCGTCGTGCCCAGAAACCGCAACCCCTCCCGAGCTCCGGCGGCGCCGAGGAGCGGGACCCCCGCCCCGAGGATCACCGGGATGAACGAGACGACGAACTCGGTGATGAGCCCCGCAGCCTGGAACGAGCCGGCAAGCGCGCCTCCGCCCACGAGCCACACGCGGCGAAGTCCCAACCGCTCGATATCGGCGACGACCTCGGCTGGCGTGCGGCTCGTCACCGTCACATCGTCGCGTCCGGGCTCGATGGCCCGGGACGACA
>JAHEXP010000025.1 GCA_023252055.1 Coriobacteriia bacterium | reverse complement strand
CCGCACGCCGAGCACTTCTCCCAGTCGACGAAGATGTAGCCCGGGCCGATCCTGAGCGCCTTCGGAGCGCACTTCGGGACGCAGCGCCCGCACCGGTCGCAGGCCGCCGTGTCGATGCGCAGCGGCGTCGGCTGGCTCACGACGCCTCCGGCACCGGCGGCTGGCCGGTCTCGACGGTGCGGACGAGCGCGGCCTCGTCGAGGACCGGAACGCCCAGCTCGAGGGCGCGGGCGAGTTTGCTGCCGGCGTCGGTACCTGCGACCACGAACGAGGTCTTCGCGCTCACCGAGCCCGATACCTTCGCGCCCCACTCCTTGAGCTGCGCGGTCGCCTCGTCACGGGTGTAGCGCTCGAGGCCTCCGGTGAGGACGAACGTGAGTCCGGCCAGCGTTGCGGGGCGCGCTTCGGCGATGCGGCCCTCGTCGCTCAGGCGCACGCCGAGCCGCCGTAGCCGCTCGATGACCTCGACGTTGTCGGGGTTGCCCAGGAACGCCGAGACCGACGATGCGATCGCGGGGCCCACGCCCTCGACGGAGGCGATCTGTTCCTCGCTGGCCTCGCGCAGTGCGTCCAGGCTGCGGAACGCGGCAGCGACCTGCTCCGAGACGGTGGAGCCCACGTGCCGGATCCCCAGGCCGAAGAGCGTCCGCGCGAGCGGACGGTCCTTGCTTGCCTCGATGTTGGCGAAGACCTTGGCCGCTACGACCGGCCCGAGGCGCACCGGGGTTCCGTCCTTCTTGAGACGGCCCAGGTCCAGTTCGGCCAGCGCTTCCGGCGTCAGCGTGTAGAAATCCGACACGTCGCACAGCAGGCCGGTCTCGATGAGGCGGCCGATGATCTCGTAGCCGAGGCCTTCGATGTCGAGCGCGCCGCGGCCGGCCCAGTGCCCGAGCCGTTCCCACCGTTGCGCGGGGCACGCGACGTTCGTGCAGCGGGCCACGACCTCATCCTCGGGGCGCCATACCGGGCCGCCACACGAGGGGCAGGTATCCGGCAGCGACCAGGGCTCGGCGCCTTCTGGCCGCAGGCCGACGACGGGGGCCACCACCTCGGGGATGACGTCTCCGGCCTTGCGCACGATGATCGTGTCGCCCACGCGCAGGTCCTTACGCCGCACCTCGTCCTCGTTATGCAGTGTCGCGCGTGCGATCGTGGAGCCCGCCACCAGCACCGGGTCGAACTCGGCCAGCGGCGTGAGCGCTCCGGTGCGGCCCACCTGCACGCGGATCTCGCGCAGGACGGTGGTCTTCTCCTCGGGCGGGAACTTGAAGGCGATCGCCCACCTGGGCGCCTTGGCGGTGAAGCCCAGCTCGTCTTGCAGCGCGAACGAGTCGACCTTGATCACGACGCCGTCGATCTCGTAAGGCAGGTCGTGTCGGCGCTCGATCTGGCGCAGGCAGAACGCCCGCACCCTCTCCATCGTGTCGCAGACCTCGATGTCGGGATTCACACGGAAGCCGGCAGTGCGCAGCCACGCGAGCGACTCGGACTGCGACTTCAGCCCCAGCGAGCGCGGTTCGGTGACCTGGTAGATGAACGTCGCCAGATCGCGCGAGGCGGTGACCGCGGGGTCCTTCTGGCGCACCGAGCCCGCCGCGGCGTTGCGGGGGTTCGCGAACGCGGAGAGTCCCGCCTCGTCCTGGTCGGCGTTGAGCCTCTCGAACGACGCCTTCGGCATGTAGACCTCGCCGCGGACCTCGATCCGGGGCCACGACGCGCGAGGCGCCTCGTCGGGCTCGACGTCGAACAGCGACTCCTGGGGAGGCGCGCCGGCGATCGGCCGCGCCTCGTCGCGCAACCGCAACGGCACCGACTTCACGGCGCGGATGTTGACGGTGATGTCCTCACCGGTCACACCGTCGCCGCGCGTGGCGGCCCTCAGCAGCGAGCCGTTCTGGTAGGTGAGCGCCAGGGCGCTCCCGTCGATCTTGAGCTCCGCCACGAATGCGCAGCCGCGCTCGAGCACGTCGGGCCCGAGCCTCTCGAACCACGCGTCGAGCTCATCGATCGACATCGCGTTGTCGAGGGAGTACATGCGCGCGGCGTGCTTCACCGGCGCGAACGCCGTAGACGGCGGTGCGCCCACGCGCTGCGTGGGTGAGTCCGCCGTCACGAGCGACGGGTAGGCGGCCTCGATGCCCTCGAGCTCGCGCACGAGCGCGTCGTAGGCCTCGTCCGAGATCTCGGGCGCGTCCAAGGCGTAGTAGCGGTATGCGTGGCGCTCGATCTCGGTGCGAAGAGCGGCGGCGCGCGCTGCGGCCTCGCTCAGTCCGGATGAGGCGCCCATGTCGGTGGGACCCGTCACGCCTCGTCTTCCCGCAGGCGCTGCACGTGCACGTCGTTGACGGAGTAGACGGTGACCTCGGGCACGAAGCGGTTCATGCGCTCCGCCTCGTAGATCCACACGTCGACGAGCGTGACCTTGAAGAACAGCCCTCCGGGGCCGTTCTGGGGCTCGACGGTGACCTCCTTGGACAGGTACGCCCGCAACTCGGTCTCGACGTAGTACGAGAAGATCTTCACAACCTCGCGGTACTCGTCGTAGAGCTTCAGCCTCAGCTGCGCCTCATGCATGTCCAACTCGTCGATATCGTCCACGTGCTCACGCTCCTTCATGTCAACGCGCCGGCCCGCATGTGTCCCGCGGCCGGAAGCCGGCGTTCACGAGCTGTGCCTCACACTCCGATAATGACCTAGAGTGTGATGGTAGTACCACACGCTTTGACGATTCGATGCCCGAAGACGTGTCCGCCACCCCAAGAGCGAGGTCAGGCATGCGAGAGATCCTGGAGTCCTGCGTCCGAGTGGACGTGCTCGCCGAGGCCGCATACACCGACATGGCCAGGCGCTGCACCGACCCGGTCGTTGCTGAGCTCTGCGCGGTGATGGCCGACGAGGAGGCCGCCCACGTGCAGTGGTGGAACGAGCTGCTCGTGGCCTGGGACGAGGGCCTCCTGGCCGACGTCTGGACCACTTCGGAAACCGCGGTGCAGCAGCTCGCGAGCACGATCGAGGAGCTGGAAAGGTTCGCGCGCGGCGGGGACGCCCCCATCGACGCCGAGAGCGCGCTGACGATCGCCGCGCGCATCGAGTTCTTCGCCCTCGACCCGGTCTTCGCCGAACTCCTCGACCTCGCCGAGCCCGGAGTGGCCCGCGCCCGTCACGATGCGTACTCACACCACATCGCGCGGCTCGTCGACGCGCTCGACCGCACCTTCGCCCCCGACAGCCTCGCCGGCTTCCTCTCGCGCATCCTCAAGCGTGCAGAGCGCGAGAACCAAGCGCTCAGCCAGTACGCGACGCTCGACCCGCTCACCGGCCTCGGTAACCGGCGCGCGCTCGCCGCTCAGGCGGGACAGTGGGCGTCGTGGGCCGCGCGCTACGGCAGCCCGGTGACGTTCCTCATGGTCGACGTCGACCACTTCAAGACGATCAACGACGCGTTCGGACACGCGATCGGCGACCGGGTGCTCGTCGCGATGGCGGATGCGATGCGCGGCGCGCTGCGCGGCGCAGACCTCGTGGCGCGCTATGGCGGGGATGAGTTCGTGGTCCTCGCCCCGGAACTCGAGCCCGACGACGCCCGCGTCGTCGCCCAGCGGCTCGTACGCGCGGCGCGCGACCTCAAGGTCGACGCGGGCAACGGTGCCATGGTGAAGATCACGGTCAGCGTCGGCATCGCGACCGCCTTCGATCCGCCCGACTCCAAGCCGCGCCCGCTGGACGAGCTGCTCGCCGCCGCCGACCGCTCGCTCTACAACGCGAAGCAGGGCGGCCGCGACCAGTTCGCCGACCCGGTGCTGCTGCTGAAAGCCAAACCCCTCGGGGAGTAGGGGGAACTGAGGCGCGCGCCTAGCTTGGGTTGGCGGCGCCGTCGGCGAGTTCGGCGGCGTGATAACTCGAGCGCACGAACGGAGCGCTGGCCACCCCCGAGAACCCGAGAGCCCGTGCTGCGGCGGCGTAGCGCTCGAAGACCGCCGGCTCCACGAACTCGGTGACCTCGAGGTGCGCGGCGCTCGGGCGCAGGTACTGGCCGATGGTGACGATGTCGACGCCGACCGCGCGAAGGTCCGCGAGCACGGATTCGACCTCTGCCTGCTCCTCGCCGAGTCCCACCATCAGGCCGGACTTCGTCACGAGCCCCGGGGCCGCCTCCTTGGCGCTCTCCAGCACGCGTAGGGAACGCGCGTAGTCCGCCTGCGGGCGCACGCTCCCATACAGGCGCGGCACCGTCTCGATGTTGTGGTTGAAGACGTCGGGACGCGCCGCCGCGACCGAGCCGATGGCGGCCGCGTCTCCCCCGAAGTCTGAGACGAGCACCTCCACCGGCGTGTCGGGAAGCGCGTCGCGCAGCGCCGCGATCGTTGCGACCACGTGGGCGGCCCCGCCGTCGGGCAGGTCGTCGCGGGTGACCATCGTGACCACCACGTGGCGCAGCCCCATCCGCTTCGCCGCCTCGGCCACATTCACCGGTTCGCCCGGGTCGGGCGGAGCGGGACGGGCCGAATCCACCGCGCAGAAGCGGCAGTTCCGTGTGCACTCGGTTCCGAGGACCATGAACGTCGCGGTGCCGGACGCGTAGCACTCGCCACGGTTCGGGCACTTCGCGCTGCGGCACACGGTGCTCAGGCCGAGCTCGTCCAGCAACGCGTTGACCTCCGCGCTGCGGCCGGGCGCGCTGAGCGGCCGCCGCATCCATCCGGGCATGCGCTTGGCGGGATGCGCTGCGACTTCGGGCCGGGTCATGCGCGCTAGCTCCCGGTGATCACGGCGACCGCCTCGATCTCGACCACGCCGCCTTTGGGGAGTGCCGCCACCTGAACGGTCGAGCGCGACGGGAACGGCTCCGGGAAGTGCTCGGCGTAGATGGCGTTCATCACGGGGAAGTCGGCCATATCGGTCAGGAACACCGTCGTCTTCAGCACGTCGGCGAACGACGAGCCGGCCGCTTCGAGCACCGCGGACATGTTCGCGAGCACCTGGCGGGTCTGGCCCTCCACACCGCCTTCGACCAGCTCACCCGAGATCGGATCGATCCCCGTCTGGCCCGATGCGTAGATGAACGGGCCCACCGTCACGGCCGCCGAATAGGGGCCGAGCGCCTTGGGCGCGCCCGGGGCGAGTATCGCTCTCTTGATGTGATCCATCTTCATCCTCCTGATGTCGGGTTGCGACTACGTTCCGGCCGCGCTACACGCCGCACTTCGCCGCGGCGTCGGCGCATGCGAGCCGGATCGCCTCGCTGACCGTGGGGTGGGCGTGGACCGCTTCCGCCACGTCGCGCACGGTGAGCTTGTGACGCTTGGCGAGAGCGATCTCGTGGATCGTCTCCACGGCGTGCGGGCCGACGATCTGGCACCCCACGATCGCTCCGGTCCCCATCTCGGCGACGATCTGGACGAAGCCTTCGGCCTCCCCTTCGCCGAGCGCCTTGCCGTTGGCTGCGTACTTGGAGACCGCCTGCACGACGTTCAGTCCGCGCTCCTTGGCGCTGTCGCGCGAGGAGCCGACAACCGAGATCTCCGGGAAGGTATAGACGCAGGCCGGCACGCACGAATAGTCGATCTTCTCGAGCGCTGGCAGATGCATGAGCTTGGCGAGCAGCCCCTCGGCCTCCGCGAACTCGTAGAGCCGCACTGCGTTGCGCGCTGCGATCACGCCCTCCTCTTCGGCCACGTGCGCGAGCATCATGCCGCCGATGAGGTCGCCGATCGCGTAGACGCCGGTCACGTTGGTGCGGAAGTACTCGTCGGTGCGCACGGCCGCGCGGTCCATCTCGATGCCCGCCTCGGGGAAGCCGAAGCCTTCGGACAGCGGCTTGCGGCCCACCGCCGACAGCACGTAGTCGGTCTCGATGACCTGGCCGTCGGGCAGCTCCGTGTACATGTGCTCGCCGCGCTGCGTGACGCTCGTGGCCGCCTGCCCCAGATGGAACACGATGCCCATCTTCTCGAGGGCCTCCTGCGCGGCGCGCTGCACGCGCTTGTCGTTGCCGGGCAGGACGTTGGGGGTCAACTCCACCACGTGCACCATCGCGCCGAACGAGGCGTAGGCGCAGGCGAACTCCAGGCCGATGACGCCGCCGCCCACGATGAGCACCGTTTCCGGGATCGCGAGCACCGAGGTCGCCTCGTGGCTCGTCCAGACGCGCTCGAGGCCGTGGTCGATGCTCGGCAGCCTGAAGACCTCCGAGCCGGTGGCCAGCACCAGCGCGTCGGCGTGGTAGTCGGTCTCACCGTCGGCGTTGGTGACGCGCACCGTGGCGGCGTCGAGCAACCGGCCTTCGCCGTAGACAACATCGATCTTCGCCCGCGCGGTCTGCGACTCGATCTGACTCCGCAGCTCCTCGACGATCGATTCCTTGCGCTCCATGAGCCGCTCGGCCTCGACGCCGGCCTTCGGGAGCATGAGCCCGTACTCGGCGGCGTTGTGGGCGTCCCATGCGATGCGGGCGCTCCTCAGCACCGTCTTGGTCGGCACGCAGCCCCAGTTGAGGCACGTGCCGCCCAGGAACTCCTTCTCGATCAGCGTGACCTTCGCCCCGAGGCGCGCGGCCTCGAGCGCCGCGGCGGTCCCGCCGGGTCCTCCTCCGAGTACGACGACGTGCATATGGATGTGCCTCCTTGGGGGGAGAGTTGCGAAGGTATCGCGTGCGTAGTTTGAGTGCACGCAGGATAACGCACGAGCCGTCGTGCGGCCGCGGGTGCCCGCTACTGCACGATGATGGTCGCGGCCTTCATCGCGGGGTGCACCTTACACACGTACGTGAAGGTCCCCGCGGTGTCGAACGCCCGCGTGTAGGACTGCCCGGAACTGATCGAGCCGCTCGTCCAGTCGGGAGAGGTCGCGTCGTGCGGAACGCCGTCGTCGTTGCGCCATGTCACGGTCTCGCCGACCTTGATCGTCACCGTCGCGGGGGTGAACGCGAAGTCCTTGATGACGACGGTCGCTCCGCCTGCCGCGGGGGTCACGCTCGGTGTCGTGGGGGCCACGCCGCCCATCTTCGCCGCGCATCCGGCGAGCATCAGGACCGTTCCCAGCAAGCAGCAGATCGCAGCCGTGCGCAGCATCTTCATCGGTGTCGCCTCTCGTGTGCCGTCTACTCGTCCCTACGGGATGTGGTGTACCCCACGAGCGAGCAGGACCGGCGAACCGGGTCGTAGCGCTGCGTGCGCCCTGCGCGGCGACCGGTCGAGCCGTCAGGCCGGACGCCTAGTCGCGGATACCCGCGTCCCGCACGATCGTCGGCACTGCGGCGTCCAGTCCGAGCGCCATCACGTGGATGCCGTCGGCGACGTGCGCGATCTCTCGCGCCTGTTCGGTGGCGAGCACGACCGCCTCGGCGGCCGCGTCCTCCGCACGCTCGATGCGCTGTGCCACGTGCGCAGGCACCATGAGCCCGGCGAGGCGTTCGTTGATGAAGCGGATCACGCGTGGGCTGCGCAGCACGAGGATGCCCGCGATGACCTTCGCGCCATGCGCGTGGGCCACGTCCACCGCACGCGCCAGCTTGTCGATGTCGAAGACCGCCTGCGTCTGGAAGAATCGCACGCCCGCAGCGATCTTCTCCTCGATGCGCGCCTGCTGTACGTCCCACGGCTCGGCCTCCGGGAACATCGCCGCGCCGATGAAGAAGTCGGTCGCGCCCTTGAGGTCGCGGCCCTTCATGTCGTGGCCGGCATTGAAGCCGGACGCGACCTGCGCCAGCTGCGTCGAGTCCAGATCGAAGACACCCTTGGCCTCAGGATGGTCGCCGCCCCGGGGGTCGTCACCGGTGACCGCGAGCAGGTTCGTCAGCCCGAGCGTCCAAGCAGCGAGCATGTCGGACTGCAGCGCGAGCCGATTCCGGTCGCGGCATGTCTGCTGGAAGATCGGCTCGTGGCCCATCTCGAGCACCACGCGACTCGCGGCGAGGCTGGAGAGGTGCAGCGACGCGCCTTGGTTATCGGTGACGTTCACGGCGTCGCACACCGGCGCGATCGTCTCGACCGACGCGCGCATCGCGGACAGGTCGGTGCCCAGCGGCGGCGCGATCTCGCCCGTGACGACGAAGGAGCCGGAGTCCAGCAGGTCGCGGAGGCGGCTCATCGGCCCTCCCCCGTCCGCTTGCGGTCCGCGCGTATGTCCACGCGGCCCGGCTTCAGCTTCTTGCTGTAGTCCTTGGGCGGCAGCGGCGCGCCGGCCTTTGAGCGGTTCTGTTCGGCCAGACGCCGACGGATCGCGACGTGCGTGCATTCGCGGTCGGTCAGCACCTCACACATGCCGTCCCACATCCCGCCGCAGGGGCCGTTGAGCAGCCCTTTCGGGCACGCCGTGACAGGACAGATGCCGGCAGTACGGTCCAACACGCAGTCGCCGCACATCTGGCAGCGCTCCTCGAAGACACCGTGGCGCACCACGTTGCCGAGGAACACCGATTCGAGCCCGGGCGTCACAGGTTTCGTGGTGGCATCCGCCATCGTCTGGACGCCGGCGCCGCATGCGAGCACGAGCACCGCGTCGGCCGCCTCCAGCTCGCCCGCGTGCTTGCGCGCTTCGAGCCGCTGTCCGCCGGCGTGGCAGGCGACCTCGCCCACCGACCAACCGGTGACCGTCACGCCGTCGGCCTCCAGGCGCTCCTTGGCGGCCAGTATCTCGGCTTCGCCGCCGGTGTTGGCCACCGTGGCGCACTGGCCGCAGCCCATGATGAAGACGCTCGTGGCCCCGAGGTCGGCGATCTGGGCGCGCACGCGGTCCCAGTCGCGGGGGCGGGTGATGATCACGGCCGCTTCCTCTCGATCGCGCGGCGCACCGCGTCCACACAGCCCGGGGCATCGGCGGCATAGCCGTCGGCGCCGATATCGTGCGCGTACTGGGAGGTCACGACCGCCCCGCCAACAAGAACGGCGACGTTCGGCGCGAGCGCCTTGATCCCGGCGACCGCGCTCTCCATGGCCGGAAGGGTCGTTGTCATGAGTGCAGAGAGGCACACGACGTCGGCGCCGTCGCTGGCGGCAAGCAGCCGGTCCTTGGCGACGTCCACGCCCAGGTCGCTCACCGCGAACCCCTGCGACTCCAGCATCGACACGCAGATGTCCTTGCCGATGGAGTGCACGTCGCCCTTCACTGTGGCGAAGACCACATCGCCTGCCGACGTACTCTCGCCTTCGGGAAGGTGCATCTTCACGCGCTCGACCGCCGCCTTCATCGCATCCGCGGCGACCATGAGCTGCGGCAGGAACACCTCGCCGGTGCCGAACGCGTCACCGAGACGCTGGATGGCGGGAGTGAGGACCGCGGAGATGACCGCGCGCGGGTCGAATCCGCCGTCGATGAGCTCGTCGACGAGGCGCGGCGCGGCGTCCACGTCCCCGCGGTCGATCGCGGCTGCGAGCGCCTCCTCGGGCGTGAGCACACCCGCGACGGACGGTGCGGCCTCATCGGCGCGCTGCGCTGCGATCCACAGCACCGCTCCAGGGTCGCGACCGGCGAGCAGGTCCTCGGCCGCGTTCGAGTACGGCGCGGCCGCGGCCGCCGGGTTGACGATGGCCGCGTCGAGACCGGAGGCGCGGGCGGTCGCGAGCATCGCAGCGTTGAGTTCGGGGCGGCCGGGCAGCCCGTGGCTCACATTGCTGACACCCAGCACCGTTGCGAGCCCGGAGGCGTGCAGCGCTGAGACCGCTTCGAGCGTGGTCCGAGCGGCGGTGGAATCGGTCGCTGCGGTGAGCACGAGGCAGTCGGCGACGATGTCGTCGTCACCCAGCCCCGCGGCATGTGCGGCCGCGCGGATGCGCTCCACGACCGCGACACGGGCCGCGGCCGTGGCGGGGATCCCCTCGTCGTCGAGTGCGAGCGCTACGACGGCGGCACCGTAGCGCTTTGCGAGCGGCAGCACCGCGGCGAGCGAGTCCGCTCCCCCGTTGACGGAGTTCACGAGCGCGCGGCCCGGATACGCCTTGAGCGCCGCCTCGAGTGCGACGGGATCGGTGGTGTCGATGACGAGCGGCAGCTCGGTGAGCCCGGCGAGCGCGGTCACCGCGCGCGGCAGGAGCGCGACCGCATCGACGCCCGCGGCGCCCACATTCACATCCAGCAGATGCGCGCCCGCGTGTTCCTGCTCCACCGCCAGCTGGCGCACGATCTCCAGCGAGCCGGCGCGCAGCGAGGCGGCCAGCGCCTTGCGGCCGGTGGGGTTGATGCCTTCACCGATGAGCGCCAGCGGCATGCCCACTCCCAGCCGCACCGTGCGGCGCACGCTCGCGAGCGCTACGCCACGAGGACGGCTCCGAACGGGCAGCTCGACGTGCTTGGCCTCGTCCAGTATCGCGCCGGTGAAGGACGGGGACGACCCGCAGCAGGAACCCACGAGCGCGGCCCCGAGCGCCGCGAACTTCGCCGCGTGTGCGCCCATCTCCGCAGCCGTACCCGGGAAGACCGTGTGGCCGTCGACCAGCTTCGGGAGGCCGGCGTTGGGCTGGACCACGAGGGGGAGGTCGGTCGCCGCGGCCATCCGCTCCACGAGCGCCACCATCTGCTCGGGGCCGAGGCCGCAATTCATGCCGACCACGGTGGCGCCGCACGCGCCGAGCACCACGGCGGCGGTCTCCGGGTCCGTGGCCGACAGCTCGCTGCGGCCGGACAGACCGAATGTCATGGACGCGATCACCGGTATGTCCGTGAGCGAGCGCGCCGCCAGCAACGCGCAGCGGATCTCGGCGAGGTCGGTGAACGTCTCGAGCGCGATCGCATCGGGGTTCTCGGCCACCAGCGCCGAGATCTGCTCCACGAAGATGGCGAAGACCTCGTCGTAGGTCGCGGGCCCGAGAGGCTCCATGACCAGTCCGCAGGGGCCGACGTCGGCCAGTATGTGCTGTGCGCCGGCTTGGCGCGCGAGCCGGACTCCCGCGCGGTTGAGCTCCTCGACACGGTCGCCGAGGCCGTACTCCGCGAGCTTGGGACGCGTTCCGCCGAAGGTGTTGGTGGAGATGCACTCCGCGCCCACGGTGATGTACGCGTGATGGACCTCGAGGACCATCTCGGGGTTCGTGACGTTGAGTTCCTCAGGGCACTGGCCCGCAGGCATGCCGGCACGCTGCAGCATCGTTCCCATCGCCCCGTCGACGATGAGGACCTCGCGGCCGAGCCTGCTCAGGATGTCGGGCATGGGAGGTGTGCCTTTCTCGCGTGCGGCGCGCGTACGCGCCCGTGAATCAACCAGTATACGGGGAACTGCCCGCGCCGGTCGCCGGCGGGGATACGGTAGGGTGGGACGCATCCTGCCGCCGACGCGAGAGCAGCCCGACGTGCCCGACGCCCGCTTCTCCCTGCGAGCCAAGACGATCGTCTCCTTCGCGATCGTGTACGTGGTGTGGGGCTCCACCTACCTCGGCATCAAGGTCGCGCTCAACGAGGGGATGACACCCGCACTTCTCGGCGGTATCCGGCTGCTCGCGGCGGGCGTGTTGCTGCTCGGGTTCGCGCGCCTGCGCGGGACCCGCCTCGCCATCTCGCGCCGCGACCTTTCCACCTCGGCGATCGTCGGCCTCTGCCTGCTCGTTGGCGGGATGTTCTCCACGATGCTGTCCGAGCAGCGTATCGACTCATCCCTTGCGGCGATCGTCGTTGCCGCGGCTCCGCTGTGGATGGCGCTCGCGGAGCGGATGCTGCCGGGCATGGACAAACCGTCGCGGCGCAGCGTGACCGGACTCGTGATCGGCCTCGTCGGTCTGCTGGTGCTCGTGGGCCCACGCATCGGCGGCGTCAGCGGCACCCCGTCCGAGCTGATCGGGATCGGCATCCAGGTGGCGGGAACGTGGCTGTGGGTGACCGGCTCGATCGTGAGCAAGAAGCGGCCCCTGACGGTGGAGGGCACCGTCGCCACCGGTTACGAGATGCTCATCGCGGGTGCGGTGCTCATGGCGCTCGCCGCGGTGCTCGGCGAGTTCGCCCAGGTCAGGTTCAGCGCAGCGGGCCTCGGAGCCACGGCGTACCTCGCGGTCTTCGGCTCCGCGGTGGCCTTCACGGCGTTCATGTGGCTCATCCGCAACGTGCGCGGCTCCACGGTCATGACGTACGCGTACGTGAACCCGGCCGTTGCCGTAGTGCTCGGCTACCTCGCAGGCGTCGTAGGCCTGCTGCCGAAGCCCGAGACGCTCGACGTGTGGAGTATCGCGGGCACGCTCGTGATCCTGGGCGGCGTCGCCATCACGACGAGCGCCCCTTCGCCCTCCGGGCGCGAGCCGATCGCTCCCGCACCGGACGAGCTCGCGGAGACGCCGGCGTCGTAGAACGCCGCCTACCGGCACGCACAGCACCGAACGACCCCACGGGCCCCTGACCGCTCTCGGACACCTCCTGGGGCGTTCTGTGGCGCTCCATAGCTTCTCCACACGCCGGACACGGGGGCTTCACCCCCGCAGCGCATCCTGTGTTTGCGGCCGAACGGTGCGCCGCGAACGAGCAAGACCCTGACAGCCTTCCATCGTCACCTTTCCTCCCCTCCCTGCGGGTCCCGACGGAACGCCCCTTCCGATGGGACCAGAGAGCGGCGGGACCTGCCCCGGGTCCCGCCGCTTCCTCTATTCTCAGGCCCTTTTCGAAAGGCCCCGGCACCGCCGATCGCGGCGGAACCGGGGCCTTTTCGCGCGCCGAGGCGGGCGGGCCGGCGCTCGGCGACCGCGCCAGGCTCTGAGCGCCGTCGGATCAGGGTTCTGAGGACCGTTTCTCGGCTCCACGCGAGGTTGAGGTATTTCGCAGCGCTTTGACCTGCGGTTTTGCTGCAAACCCTCGACTCGCGGTCCATGTTGATTTTTATGGGACTTGTCCTATACTCGTCTTGTCCCATATGACTCAAAAGGGCGAGCGATGACGCTGGAACACGCGATCCTGGGCTTCCTGGAGCGCGAACCCATGACCGGCTACGACCTCAAGACGCGCTGCTTCGACGGCGCCGCCGGACACGTCTGGACCGCCGACCAGGCCCAGGTCTATCGCACCCTCGAACGCCTCTCCGAGCGCGGCCTCGTGCGCTCTCGCGCCGTCCCGCAGCGCGGCAAGCCGGACCGTCGCCTGTACCGGATCACCACCAAGGGCCGTGAGGCGCTGCTCGCATGGTTGAGGCGGCCCGAGGCGCCGACGGCCGTGCGCGACCCTCTCCTGATGCGCGTCTTCATGGCCGGAGACCTTCCCGACACCGAGATCGCTGGGCTTCTCACGCAGGCCCGCGACGACTACCAAGTGCGTCTCGAGACCCTGCGGGCCGAGGCCGCGGCGCCCGTGCCCTCCTGCGCCGCCACGGACGCTCGTGGGGCCGAGCTGTACCGGATGACCTTGGGCGCCGCCATGGCGGGCACGCGGGCCGTCATCGACTGGATCGACGACTGCATGGAGCGGATCTCACGCGGGCTGCCGCCGGCATCTCCGCAGGTCACGGGCGAGGGAGTGTAGATGAGGCTGGCGGTCATCGACGCGTCACCGGTCGGCGGGGGCCCTGTCACGCATGCGTTGGCGCACGCAGCGTCCGAACTCCCCGACGCGACGATCGTCCGCGTGCGCACCTTCGACCTCTTCGGCCGCGTCTGCTCGTCGTGCACCGCATGCGCGCACACCGGGCGCTGCAGCCGGCACGACGCCGCCCTCGACGAAGCGATCGCGAGGCTTGCCGCCTCCGACGCCCTGCTGGTCGGGTGCGCGGGGCACTTCCACGCCCACGACCCGCGCTGCCACGCCCTCCTGGAGCGCCTCGTGGGGGCGTTCGGCCACATCGAGACCGCCCGGGGCTTGGACGGCGGCGCCAGGACGGCCGCCCGTGGCGATGCGGGCGTACGTCCATCGCGCGGACGCAAGCGGGCGGCGCTCGTTCTCGGTGCGCCGCCTCTGATGGGTGTGCCGGCGATGCTCGGCATGCTGCCGTCCGGGGCCGCCGGCGTCTGGCGCATGCTCGAGCGCGCGGATGCGGCCGTGGTGGGGTGCGCCACGGTCTCGGCGCGCTGGGGCGGTCCCGCGTCCCGCGACAGCGCCGGCGAGTCGGCGCGAAGGCTCGGACGGCTGCTGGCGGCGCCGGCAGGGGCGCACCGGGTGACAGCGGTTCGCCGGCCCGACCCGCGCCGCGCCGCAGCGGCGTTGCTCAGCGTAGTTCGCGGAGCCTAGCGCTCCTCGAGGGGCGGAGAGGGACGCCCGGCGGGGTGGGGGCGGGGCGGGCCGGGTCGGGTGCTGCGCGGCCCTCGAGCGCCGCCCTAGTCGCCGAGCAGTAGGTCCATCACTCCGCGGCCGGGGTCGAGAAGAAGGCCCGTGACCCCGGCGCTCGCCTCGTCGTACGCGTCCGCGCCGTTGTGCGCGATCCCCTCCCCCCACACGACGAACGGCACGGGATCGCCGGTATGCGTCCTCGTTTCGATCGGCGTGGGGTGGTCGGGCATGCACAGGAGCCGCAGCGGGCCCGGATACCGCATCGCACGGCCGACGACCTCGCGGTCGATCGCCTCGATACCTGCGATCTTGCCCGCGGCGTCCCCGGCGTGCCCTTCTTCGTCGGGCGTTTCCACGTGGATGACGACGAGGTCGTGGTCATCGAGGGCCGCCAACGCACCCAGCGCCTGACCGGCGTAATCGTTGTCCGAACCGTCGGTGACGCCGGGGATGTCGAGGCGGTCGATGCCGGTCAGCACGGCAAGTCCCCCCAAGAGGTCGACGCCTGACGTGAGGGCCGCGCGGACGCCTCTGAGCCGAGCGAACGGCACGAGGCCCCGTGGGGCCGCTCCCGGCCAGAAGGGCCAGATGTCGGTCACGCGGGCCTTGCCCTCGGCTTCCCGCCGCCGGTTGACGGACGAGTCCTCGAGCACCGGCCGCGCGCGGGCCATGAGTTCGAGCAGCAGGTCGGCGCCGACGCCCGACGGGAGCCGGCCCTCGATGCTTCGCCCTGAGATGTCGTGCGGCGGGGTGTAGGCGGCCTCGAGGAGCTCAGGATGTCCGGTCACGACGAGGATGTGGCGATACCCGACCCCCGGGTGGAACGCGAAGGTCGCATCGCCGAGCTTGCCGCCGAGTTCCGCGATCATCTCGCGCGACTCCGCCGTGGTGATGTGCCCGCCCGCGTAACTCGCCATCTCGCCATCGGCCAGCACGACGAGGTTCAGGCGCAGGGCGACCTCGTCGGGGCCGAGGGTGATGCCCATGCTGGCCGCCTCTATCGCGCCACGGCCGACGCGGTCCGCGACCGGGTCGTACCCGAGGATCGACGTGCAGGCGGCCGCGGAGGACGCCTCGGTACCGGCAGGCACGGTGCGCGCCATTCCCACGGTCCCGGATGCTGCGAGCGCGTCCAGGTTCGGCGTGTGGGCGGCCTGGAGCGTGGTCGCACCGTCCAGTTCGTCCAGGGGCCATCCGGCGGCTCCGTCGAGGATGACGATGACGTGCTTCACGATGCTGCCTCTTCACGGGTCGCCGGAACGGGCGGATGGGGGGCGATGGGTCGCCGTGCCGGCACTGGCGGCTCCCCCCGGCGTCATCATCGCTCGCAGGTCGCGCACGCGCAACGCGGGCGCCACGGCCGCGCCCCCTGCTGGGGTACGATTCCAGCATGGAGCACATAACCTACCGCGACACGCGCGGCCTCGACCCGATGCCACGCCTGTTCACCGACACCGTCCTGGCCGGCATCGCCCCAGGCGGCGGCCTGTACGTGCCCGAGCGCCTTCCCTCGCTCACGCTGGACGAGGTCCTCGCTCTCGCCGACCTTCCATACGCTGGACGGGCCGCAGCGATCTTCCGTGCGTTCGGGGTCGACGTCCACCCGGAGCAGCTGGACTCGCTCATGGACCTCGCATATGGCCCGGCGTTCGACGACGCCCGTATCGCACCGGTCGTCGAGGTCAGCCCGGACATGCACGTCCTCGAGCTGTGGCATGGGCCCACCAGCGCGTTCAAGGACATGGCGCTGCAGTGCCTGCCGCTCTTCTTCTCCGAGGCGGTCTCGATGCGGCTGGCAGCGGGCGAGCCGCTCGACGACTTCCTGGTGCTCGTCGCGACCTCCGGCGACACGGGAAAGGCGGCGCTCGAGGGGTTCGCCGACCGCGAACACGTCCGGATCGCTGTGTTCTACCCCGCCGAGGGCGTGAGCGACGTCCAGCGCAAGCAGATGGTGTCCCAGCGCGGCGACAACGTTGCTGTGTTCGGCGTTCGCGGGAACTTCGACGATTGCCAGACTGCGGTGAAGCAGGCGTTCGCCGATGCGGGGTTCATCGCCCGCCTCCACGAAACGCACGGGATACAACTCTCCAGCGCCAACTCGATCAACTGGGGACGCTTGCTGCCTCAGGTGGTCTACTACGCGTCCGCCTACGCCGACATGGTCGCGGGCGGAGGCGTGCGCCCCGGAGAGCCGATCGACGTGTGCGTGCCCACCGGCAATTTCGGAAACATCCTCGCCGCCTACTACGCGAAGCGCATCGGCGTGCCGATCGACCGCCTCGTGTGCGCGAGCAACGAGAACAACGTGCTGTCGGACTTCATCGCCACGGGCGTCTACGACATCTCGGACCGTGCGTTCTCGACGACGCCGTCGCCGTCGATGGACATCCTCGTGTCCTCGAACCTGGAGCGGCTCCTGTTCGAGCTCACACTGCAGCCCGAGGCGGTGCGCGACTGGCAGCGGTCGCTGGCGGACAGCGGTCGCTTCACCGTGGACCGGGACACGTTCGCATCGATGCGGCGCCACTTCTCGGCCGATTGGGTCGGCAACGACGAGTGTCTGTCCGTGATCCGGCGGGTCTGGAACGACAACGGTTACCTCTTGGATCCGCACACGGCGGTCGCGTGGGAGGTCGCCGAACGCATGCGCGACGCGAATCCCATGCTCGTGGTCTCCACCGCGCATTGGGCGAAATTCGGCGGCGACGTGTTCCGGGCGCTCGACGGCCTCGCTGCCGACGAGCCACTCCCCTCCCAGGAGGCGGGGGTCTCCGGCGTGGCGCTTCTGTCCGAGATCGCGTGCCGCGTGCCCGGGGCGTCGCCGGTACCGCGCGGACTGGCCGAGCTGGACTCGCTGCCGGAGCGCTTCTCCGGATCTGTCGAGGCGGGCCGCGACGGGGTCGAGCGCGCTGTCGAAGACTGGCTCAACGCGGGCGAGTAGCAGCTCCCCTGCCCGGCAGCACCACGATCTTCGAGCACAGAAGGTCGGTGGCACCCAGCTCCGCCCGCCACGCCACCGCCCCGGTCCTCGGATCGACGCTCGCGAGCGTTCCCGCCACGCGATCGACGACCAGAAGGCTCCCACCGTGTTCCGCAAGAGCGCACGGGGCGCCGCCGACCATGAGCGACCGGACCGGAGCGAGTGTCCCCGCGTCGATCACTTGCAGAGAAGGCGTCTCCGGCTCCTCCCCGTCCCAGTCACCGATGACGAGCGTGCCGCTCACGGCCACCGCCGACTGGGCGCCGTGCGGAAGCCCCTCGAGCGTGACGACGCGATGAGTGACCGCGCCCGTTGCGGCATCGAGCAGCGCGGCTCTGGCCGGTCCCCCGCCCCCGTCCGCACCGCCCAGGACCGCGACCATGCCTCCCGCAGACGTGACGGCCGTGGGCACGAATCCGAGGGCCCCGACCGACGAGACCGCGATCGTCGCCGGATCGACCTGCTCGAGGACGAACGGGACCGGACCGTTCGTCGCGACCGTCGTCCAAACGGAGCCGGCGGCCGAACCCCACAGCCCGCTCCCCTCAGGGACGTGACCGTCGGCCACCACGGTGCGGGATGCGATGTCGACCGCCGTGGCGACGAAGCCCTTGCGGTCGAGCACCGAGTGCAGCACGATCGCCCGGCGGCCGACGACCTCCACCTGGCTCGGGTCGATGTGGGGCAGTTTCACGTAGTCGATCGTCCCCGCCCGCGGATCCACCACTGCGAGCGCATCGTCGGCGTCCGCACCGAGTCCGCCTGTCTGGGCCGAGACGACAAGCCCGCTGACCGGGTCGACGGCGATGTCGGTCGCCAGCGAGCGCAGGCGCACCCGCCCGATCACCGCGCCGGTGTCGAGGTCCACGGAGACAAGCTGCGACCCCTGCAGGCCGGGGACCAGCACCACGGCCGTGGGCGGAGCAGCCTCGGACCGGTCCCGAGTCCGGACGGCGATACCGAGCGAGACCGCAAGAGCGCACGCCAGAACGGCTCCCGCGCCCGCGAGCAGCAATGACTTTCTCCGATCCATCTTCGACCTCCGGCCGTGTGGCGGACGGGACCGCGAACGACGCCGGCCCCGTCCTGCGCGTACCCCTGCGGTCAGCTCCAGCTGCCGAACAGGGTCGTGTACCTGCTGTTGATGAGGTCCACCGGCCACACCCAGTAGCCGCCGTCCGCATCGAGATCGAGGCCGGACGTGTATTTCCAGGCCCCCCAGCACAGCTTCGAGCAGTAGAAGGAACGCAGGTCGGTCTTGGCGGCCGCGAGGTTGTACGGCTTTCCCACCTTGCCGTACGCCCAGTTGCGCGCCTGGACGGCGTGCGTCACCGCGGACGGGACCCACAGGGCGTATGCCCGGTCGTATGCGCGGTACTTCAGGCACTGTTCGCGCTGAACGCCGTCCTGCGGCGACACGTTCGCGCTGATGACCGCGTAGGAGTAGATGCTCGAGTAGAAGCGCTCGTCGAACAGGCCGGCATGCCCCGTGAGGCTCACCGGGTCGAGGACGACGACCATGTCGCCGTCGTCGAAGTGCGCGAACGAGATCGAGTTGCTGCCGCCTGAGCCCGAGCCGGAAAGCGACACTCCCAGAGGAACCTCGGCCGCCGAGGCGTCCAGAAGTGCCGAGCGGGTCCCCGCGAGCGGTGATGCACCGGTAGCGGAACCGTTCAGGACAGGACGTCCGCCGGGCGCCCCCGGAACAGACGGCGCTTTGTCGGGATGGACGAGGCGGGCGGGCTTGCGGTACGTCGTCGACGACGAGTGTGCGGCCGCCAGCACCGCTCGAGGCGCAGGATGCGCGAGCGCGGTGGCGGGAACCAGAGGAACGAGGAGAGCGGCCGACAACGCGCAGGCCGCAACGCGGACGATCGATCGATAGGACATGAACTACCTCCGATGTGACCGGATCAGGACTCGTGTCCGGGGCATCGCCGGCGGCACGACCCGCCGGTGTTCGACTGCCGCCCGCGCATCCTCCCTTCCGCGCGGAAGCGACCGTGACTGCTCCGGGGCCGCCGGGCGATGAGGTGTGCGCCAGGAGAACGCGGTCCGCGGACTTACGGGAACCAGCATGCGCCGCGTTCCCGCCCGCTTTCGGACCGCTTCCTGTCCCGAACCGGTCCCGAACGCGCCGCCCTGAGCGCCCTCGCTCGACCGGTGCGGGCGGGCGCCGACCGGGAATGAAGTACGGCGAAAACACCACCCGGGGGGCCTGCCTCGACGGCGGCTCCCGGACCGAGAGGAACCGGCATGAAGTTGTCCGCGCGGAACATGCTCAAGGGCACCGTCACGGAGATCGAGATGGGCAGCGTCAACGTCGTGGTCAAGGTCGACCTCGGCGGAGGCCAGATGCTCTCCTCCATGATCACGATGGACGCCGCCAAGGACATGGGCCTCAAGGTCGGCGACGAGGTCTACGCGATCATCAAGTCGTCGAATGTGATCCTCGGCACCATGTAGTCCCCGCCCGCTCCGCCCGCTGTGCTCGGCCCGTGCTTGACGCGGCGGCGCCGCCTCCTACACTTGCAGCCATACGCTAAGTCACGACTTAGGGCTATAGATGCAGACCCTCGGGACGATCGACCGGCACGATCAACTCGCGGCGCTGGCTGACGAGCACAGGCTCGCCATCCTTCGTCGGCTGATGTGCGGCCCCGCCACGCTCTCGAGCCTGGGCCGCGACTTCGACAAGTACCCCGCGTGGGTCCGACACCACCTCAAACGGCTCGAGGCGGTGGGCCTCGTCGAGCACGCAGGCGAGCGAACGACCGCGAACTACACCGAGAAGTTCTACCGCGCGACCGCGGGCGCGTTCTCGGTCCACCTGCTCGTCGCTCCCGACACAGGCGCGCGGGCGCCGATCATGGTGCTCGGCAGCGACGACTTCGCCCTCCAGATCCTTGCGAACGACCTCAACCAGGGGCCGGGCGACTTCGAGATCGTGCCGTCGACGGTGGGGAGCCTCGATGGGCTCATCGCACTCCGGCAGGGTCTCGCCGATGTTGCCGGGTGCCACCTGTTCGACGCGGTGGCCGGCGAGTACAACACGCCCTTCCTGCGCCACCTGTTCCCCGACCGCGCCGTGGACATGGTCACGCTCGCCCACCGCGAGCAAGGCCTGATGGCAGCCCCCGGCTCGCAACTCGGCATCTCGGACATCGGGGACCTGGCCGGGAGCGGGATCCGCTTCGCGAATCGCAACGCCGGATCCGGTACGCGGGTCTGGCTCGATGCGCGGCTCCACGCCTTGGGGATCTCGCACGAGGCGATCGATGGATACGAGGTCGAACTGCGGACCCACGCCGACGTCGCCCTCGCCGTGGCATCGGGCGCCGCACAGACCGGCCTCGGGGTGCGCGCCGCAGCCGAGCGCTTCGGACTCGAGTTCACGCCCCTGTTCATGGAGCGCTACGACGTCGTCTTCGCCGCAACACGGGCGAACGAAGAGCCTTTCATCCGCCTGCGAGAGCGACTGGCCAACCGTGCTTTCCACCTCGATGTCGGCCGACTCGGCGGCTATGACTCGATGCACACCGGCGAAGGCGTACGCCTCGCTGGATGACCTGAACGATGCGATTCGCCGCGGGGCACACGACGCCAAATCCATGCTTCCCCAAGACGAGGCCCATGACCGCAAGCCTGACGTCTACCGCCGCCCAGCCGGCGAAGTTCTGTGACTGCCGCGTGACGGCCGCCCTCCGCTCGGTCACGATGATGTTCGCGGACACGGGCTCGACCTGTGCTCCATCTCGCCAGACAGGGAACCGTGAACGAAGCCCGGTCCAACAGCGCGCGTGGATGCGCGTTCGCGACATGAGGGAGCTCCACTTCCGATGAGCATGCGCAAACCAATGGACATCCGCGTCGCGGACATGACCGTGGTCGCCCTTGTAGCGGTACTCATCCTCATGGGCAAGACGGTGTTACGCATGCCGATCCACCTGTCCGGGCACGCGGGAGTGCTGTGGATCGCTGCGCTCGTGATCGGACGCGGGGCCGTTCGGAGGCCTTGGTCCGCGACGTTCATGGCCCTCATCGGCGGCCTGCTCGTCGCGTTCCTGCAGCCCAACCAAACCGGACCGCTTTTCACCGTCGCCACCTACGTCATCCCCGGAATGGTCTTGGATGGTTTGGCGCCGTTGTTCTGCGACCGCCTCGACCGGCTCGTCCCGGCCGCGGTGGCCGGTGCTGCGGCGCACGCAGGAAAGGTCGCCGTGGACCTCGTGCAGGGAATTGCGGCCGGGCTGCCGGCCAACGTCCTGGCGGTCGGCCTCCCCGCCGAACTGGCGCTCCACATCGTGTTCGGGGCCCTCGGGGGCGTGCTGGCGGCACTCGTGCTGCGCACGCTCATTCGGGCGCGCGTACCGCAGGTCGCTGGCCTCGGCGATGCGCCCCGCCCACCCGATGGGGACACGACATGAGCCAGCGGCGATGATCGTCGCCACATCGCTGCCGTGGCATCCATCGGCGAACGGTCTGCAAGCTGGCATCCCTTTTGCTTGCCCTATGAGCAGAGCGTGGGCGCCCCGCACTCCCCCTCCACCGACGGGGCTGCCCCCTCTGAACTAACGAGCCGCCTCCCCCCAGGCGGCTCGTTCTTGTTGTGCTGCTCTTTGGTACCTCCCACACGCCCCGCCGCCCGCTGTGGGCGCTATGATACCCACGCACCCGAGCGCTATCGGCCACACACGGAGCCCCATGACACCGAGGAGCATCACGCTGCCCACCATCCCGACGATAGCCGCCTTCATACTGGCTGCGGTCGTGCTGGCGGCCGGCGTCCGCGTGGCGATGCGGCCGCGGCCGATGACGGGGACCACCGCCATGGCCGTGACCGATCTTGGGCGGCGTGTGCTCGTCGTGGCCACCCACCCGGACGACGAAGTACTGACGGCTGGCGGTGCGGTGTCCGAACTCCTTGCTCGCGGAGCGTCCGTCCGCGTGGTGATCGCCACTGCGGGAGACGGGTACTTCCGGGCCGCCGCTCGTACCGGGCGGGGCTTTCCTGGAGCGAGCGCGTACCTGCGCCTGGGAGACATCCGCCACCAAGAGAGCCTAGCGTCCGCCCGGGTCCTCGGCCTTCCCGAGGCTGACGTGATCTCACTCGGATACCCCGACGCCGGCACTACGGCGATGTGGGACGGCGGATGGGACCATGCGCACCCGGTCGCCGGCCGCTCGGGCCGCACCGACGTGCCGTATGCGTGGGCATACCGCCCGGGCGCGGACTCGTGCGGCCAGGACCTGGCGGCCGATCTGGCCGCGATCGTCTCCGACTTCCAGCCCGACACCGTGATCGCGCCCGACCCGCGAGAGACCCATCCCGACCACGCCGCAGTCGGGGCGTTCACGCTCTACGCCCTCGACGAGGCCGGCTTCACCGGCACCCGGCTGACCGCGATCGTTCACTTCAAGCGGTTCCCGTACCCGTGGGCGTACATGCCCGAGGCCGGACTCGCCCCTCCCCCGCAGTTGCTGGGCGCGGGCGCCGAGTGGCTCGCACTCCCGTTGACTGCGAACGCCGAGCAGACGAAGCATCGCGCATTCGAGGAGTACCGCAGCCAGACCGCGATCGCGGACCTGAGCTGGTACATGCGCGCGTTCGTGCGCCGCAACGAGCTCTTCTGCCGCAGGCCCGCATCGGTCCCGTCGATGGCGGCCACCGATGCGCGCCCTGCCACCGGGTCCGCGGGGACGGTGGCGGTGCTTCCGCGCCCGGTGATCGCCCCTCGGGTGCTCGATCCGGTACGCGTTGCCTCGGTTCGACTGGTGCGCGGGCCTCAGGTCCTGTGGATCGGCATCGTCACCGGAGGGCCGGTCCGTGCCGACGCGGCGTACCGGGTCGGCCTGAGGCTCATCGGAGGCACGAGTGCGCCGCAACGCCTCGATCTCGAGGTGCGGGGCGGCCGGGTCGAGGCCCTGCGGCCTGCCGACGACAGCCTCGTGCCCGAAGGCCTGCAGACCGCCGCGGACGGCAGCACCGTCTGGATCGGCGTCCCGGCCGCGCTTCTCTCGGGCCGCACGAGCGCGATGGTCAGCGGCTCATCATCGCTGGCTGGACGCGGCGGCTCGCACACGCCGTGGGTCGACGTCCGGCTCTAGTTCGGACCACGACCGGCACGGACAGCCGGACGCCTAGCCGAACCTGCCGGTGATGTAGGCCTCGGTTCGCGGGTCGGTCGGCTTCGTGAACATCAGACGCGTCTCGTCATATTCAACGAGCTGCGACGGCTTGTCGTGGCTCTCGCGCAGCATGAACGCGGTGTAGTCGGAGATGCGCGCCGCCTGCTGCATGTTGTGCGTGACGATGACCACGGTGACCGTGTCCTTGAGTTCCTTGACCGTGTCCTCGATCTGCTGCGTTGAGATCGGGTCGAGCGCGGAGGCGGGTTCGTCCATGAGCAGCACCTGCGGCTCGACCGCGAGCGCCCGCGCGATGCACAGGCGCTGCTGCTGGCCGCCGGACAGGCGCCCGCCGGGCTTGTTCAACCGGTCCTTCAGCTCCTCCCAGATGCCCGCCTGCCGCATCGCGGCCTCGGCACGGTCGAGCAAGGTGGAGCGATCGTAGCTGCCGCGGAGCTTGAGCCCGGCAACGACGTTGTCCAGCACCGTCATCGTGGGGAACGGGTTTGGCCGCTGGAACACCATGCCGATGTGGTAGCGGACATCCGTGGGATCGGAGTCCGGTGCGTAGAGGTCCCAATCACCGAACATGACGCTGCCGGTGGCGCGCGCGCCGGGGACCTCCTCGTGCATGCGGTTCAAGCACCGCAGCAGCGTGGACTTGCCGCACCCGGACGGGCCGATGATGGCGGTCACCGCTCCCGGCCGGATGGTCATGTCCACGTCAGCGAGGATCCGGTCGGCGCCGTACCAGGCGCTCAGTCCCTTGATGTCGAGAGATTCACTCATCCGAGCCTCCGCTGCTGGCGGTCTGACAGTATGCGTGCGAACACAGAGAGGAGCAGGA
>JAHEXP010000066.1 GCA_023252055.1 Coriobacteriia bacterium | reverse complement strand
GCGATGGGCGACGATGCCGGCGAGACGCTGCCTGACGCCCCCGAGGGCGAGAGCGCGACCGGCACAAGCTGACAAGGCTCTGTTCGCTGGAGGGCTACGCGGCTACCATGGGCGCACCGCGACGTGGAGGGCCTGAGATCGACGAACTGAGACAAGACGGGGTGGACAAAGGATCGCCGAAGCAGGCCGAGCCGATGTCGCTCGACGCCCTCGCCTCCGCGCCGGATGTCCACGAACCCTGGAACAGTTGGGGCCGTTCTCCCGCGTCTGTGGCGGGCGGCATCCGCTTCGACATCGAGGAGCTGCTCGCGCGTCAGCCGCGCGGCCTGCTCATCTTGGAAACGCTCGCGCTGATCGGCATCGTGGCCGTCATCGACGCGCTCACAGGGACCGACTTCAGCCTCTCGATCTTCTACCTGCTGCCGGTCATCTTCGCGACGTGGTTCATCTCGCGTCCCGCGGGCATCGCCACATCGTTTCTGGCCGTGGCAGTGTGGATCTATCCGGACTTCGTCAAGGCGCAGGCGACCGGTCAGCTGCTCATCTGGATCTGGAACTCGGGCGTGCGCTCAGGTGTCTTCCTGGTGGTCATGCAGCTCGTGCACCTGATGAAGGTCGCGAAGTTGCGCGAGGCGTCCCTCGCCCGCACCGACTCGCTCACCGCGGTCGCGAACGGGCGCAGCTTCGCCGACCGGGCGGAATTCGAGCTCGCGTCTCTCCGGCGCACCGGGCACCCGCTGACGATGGCCTACATCGACCTCGACCGGTTCAAGCACATCAACGACACGCGCGGGCACACCGAAGGCGACCGTCTCCTGCGGGCCACGGCAGGGGCGATCAGCTCCCGACTGCGTGCGACCGATATGGTGGCGCGCCTTGGCGGCGACGAGTTCGGGATCCTCCTGCCGGACACGGACGCGGCTTCAGCGCCGGCGGTCCTGGCGGCGATCAGCGACGCGATCTACGAAGTGGTCGATGGGGACTGGGAGTCCGGCTGCACCGTCGGCGCGGTCACGTTCGAGCGCGCGCCGGAGTCCGTCGACTTCATGGTCCGCACCGCCGACGAGCTCATGTACCGGGGCAAGCGGGCGGGACGCGGGCGCGTCGAGCATTCGGTGTGGCCGGTGCGGCCGGCCGAGCGACGCGGAGAGGCGCCCGTCACCTGCTGACCGATGCCATACTTGTAGGGCGCCCGAACTGCGGCGCATGAATACCAGACGTGTGACGGAGGACTCATGGACCTGTTGTGGCTGATCATCATCGCGGGCATCGTCATGTTCCTGGCCCTGGTGTTCGAGGCGCTCATCGGCCTGCGGATCGTCAAGTTCAAGGGCCCGCTGCACTGGCGCGTCCACCGCATCCTCGCGTTCCTGATCATCGCCTCGGCCGCGGTCCACGGCTTCGCCGCGTACGGTCACCTCATCGCCGGTTGGTTCTAGGCCGGAAAGGCCCGCGAAACAGCTTCGTCTCGTGCGTCGCGGCGGGTGTGCAACCGCTACAATGGCGCCGTCACGTCGCGTTCGCCGGGAGGGTGCCGGCGAAGAGCGCGGCGGACCTTTCATAGGCGACTGACGCAAAGGGACGGACGTGAACGAACCGATCGGCATCCGACCGGACGCCCGCGGCAAGGTCCGCGACATCTACGACCTCGGCGATCGCCTCCTTCTCGTCGCCACCGACCGGATCAGCGCGTTCGACGTCGTGCTCCCCGACCTGATCCCGCACAAGGGCGAAGTGCTCACGAAGCTCTCGCTCTACTGGTTCGACCTGCTGTCCTCCATCGTCCCGAACCACCTGATCTCGGCCGACGTGGCGGACCTGCCGGCTGAGTTCGCCCCGCACGCGGAGTGGCTCGCCGGCCGGTTCATGCTGGTCAAGAAGGCGAAGGTCTTCCCGGTCGAGTGCATCGTGCGCGGCTACCTCGCAGGAAGCGGCTGGGCCGAATACAAGCGCAGCGGCACGGTATGCGGCATGCCGCTGCCGGCGGGGCTCACCGAGTCCGCGCGCTTGCCGCAGCCGATGTTCACCCCGTCGACGAAGGCCGAGATCGGCATCCACGACGAGAACATCTCGGTGCACCGCATGTTCGAGATCGTGGGCGAGGAGCACGGTTCGGCGCTGCAGGAGGCTGCCGTCTCGCTGTATTCGGCGGCTCGCGATCACGCCGCCACGCGCGGCATCATCATCGCCGACACGAAGTTCGAGTTCGGCCTCATCGACGGCGTGGTCACGCTCGTCGACGAGGTGCTGACCCCGGACTCGTCGCGGTTCTGGCCCGCGGCCACCTACGAACCCGGCCACGGCCAGCCCTCGTTCGACAAGCAGTACGTGCGCGACTGGCTCGAGGCCTCAGGCTGGGACAAGACGCCCCCGCCGCCCGCTCTGCCGGCCGACGTGGTCGCCAAGACGAGCGAGACCTACATCAAGGCGTACGAGCTGATCACCGGCCGCGCCTTCGTCCCGGAACGAGGCTAGTCCATGTCGCAGCGCAGCCCGTACAACGACCGCAACAAGACCGAGCAGAAGGGCCACACGCGCAAGAGCGCCTCGGCAGCGAAGCCGAAGCGCGCGGTGGCGGATCTGAGCCCGGTGACCTCCGGGAAGGCGCCCAAGAAGGCGTCGGCTTGGCAGCGTGCGAAGGCCCAGTCCGGCTCCGGGGCGTCGAGTTCTTCCTCGACCGCAGGCATGGAGGCGACGCCGCGGATGAAGGAGCTGCGCCGCGTCTGGTGGTTCCTGTGGGTGGGCGCGCTCGTGATCGCTGTGGTCATCCTGCTCATGCAGCAGTTCAAGGTGAATGCCCCGGCGCTCATCGCTGGAGCGTGGGTCGTCTGGCTTGCCGCGATGGGCGGCGCGTTCTACATCGAGTTCGGCCCGATGCGCAAGGAGCGGCAGGCGCTGATGGCCGCCGGCAAGAGCGGCGGCAAGTCCTCCAAGGCCGAGAAGGCCGAGAAGCCCGATGCCGTTGCAGCCAAACCGGCCAAACCGGCCACGCCCAAGGGCCCGACACCGGTGACCGATGCGATGCCGCACGACGAGCCGGAAGACGACGAGCCGGAAGGCGACGAGCCCATGGACGACACCTCCGACACGGAGGACGCCGAGTGAGCCCGAGCGCACCGCAGCAAGGACCCCGCAACCTCGGGGCGTACTGGTTCCTGAGGGTGCTGGAGACCGGGCTTCTGGTGAGCGGACTCGCCGGGCTCGGTCTCTTCGCGTGGTGCATCGTGGACATCGTCCGTATCGAGTCTGCCGCGACGCCCAGCTCCGCCATGCCGCCCACCGCGTGGCCCGGCGTGTTCCTGTTCTTCGGCAGCATGGTGCTGCTCCAGGTGGTCCGCGCTTTCCTGATGCGCTACCGCCGTGACGACGGAACGCCGCGCGGAGATGCGCGCTCGGCCGCCGCAGACGTGACCGCCGAGGTTCTGGCGTCGCTTGACGAGACCGCACCGGCCGCTGCAGCGGTCGAGGTACAGACAGAAGGGTAGGAGCAGCGAATATGGCGCGCTACGAGATCTTCGTGACCTACAAGAAGGGCATCTTCGATCCTCCCGGCGCGACCGCCGCACGCGCGCTCACGAGCCTCGGCTACAGCGAGGTCGAGGACGTGAAGATCGGCAAGTACATCACGCTGGACGTTGCCGACGGCCCCGACGAAGCGGCCCGCGTCCGCGAGATGTGCGACAAGCTGCTCGCCAATCCGGTCATCGAGGACTACCGCATCGTTGAGGCACAAGGGTCGGTGAGCGCCGGATGAGGTTCGGTGTCGTTCGGTTCCCCGGCTCCAACTGCGAGCAGGACGTCGTCATCGCCTGCCGCTACCTCGGATTCGATGTCGACTACATCTGGCACGGCGACACCGACCTCGCGGGCTTCGACGCGGTGGTGCTCCCGGGCGGGTTCTCCTACGGCGACTACATCCGCACCGGCGCGGTGGCGCGCTTCTCGCCGGTGATGGGCGAGGTCGTCCGCTTCGCCGAGCGCGGCGGCCCGGTCCTGGGCATCTGCAACGGCTTCCAGATACTCACCGAGGCCCATATGCTGCCGGGCGCGATGCTGCGCAACCGCGGACTGAAGTTCATCTGCGAGACGGTGCCGCTGCGTGTGGAGGAGAGCGCGTGCCAGTGGACCGGCGTGCCTGCCGGTACGGTGCTGCGCATCCCGATCAACCACAACGAGGGCAACTACACCTGCGATCCGGAGACGCTCGCGGCGATGGAGGCGGCCGGCCAGGTCGTGCTCCGCTACTGCGAGCCTGACGGCACGCGGGCGCCCGGCGGGAGCGCCCCCAACGGCGCGTTCGACGACATCGCCGGCATCTGCAACGAGCGCGGCAACGTCTTCGGACTCATGCCGCACCCGGAACGGGTCGTGGACCCCGAGGCCAACGGGACGGACGGGCAGACCTTCTTCACCCGCATCGTCGAGCGACTGGCAGGGGTGTAGCCGGTGCTGGGCACCATCAAACTCGTCGGTCCGGGCCTTCTGGCCATGATCGGCCTCGCGATTCTCATCTGGGCGTTCTCCGGATTCGTCACCATCGACTCGTTCCGGCGGCGCAGGACCGACTACGCCGGGGTGGGCGAGGGGCGCTGGTTCTACACGGTGCCGCAGGCGCTGTTCTTCGTCGTGTTCATCCTGTGGCAGGTGCCGTGGATCCAGAGCAACGCCGGCTGGATCGGCAACCTGCTCATCGCGATCCCGTTCATCCTCGCCCAGCAGATGGCCTACCTGCTGCGCGTGGTCTACCCCACGAGCAAGCGGCTCGAGAAGCGCTTGGATGCCGAGTGCGCGATGCTGCGCGAGACCGGTGAGGCGGTTTCGCCCGCCGAGCCGGCCGCGCCCGAAGCCACCGGCGAGGCCACCGGCGACGACTCGTTCTTCGACCCGGACGACCCCGACCATCCCGACGCCTGATACCGCCCACCCCCACGCGCAAGGAGCTCGACGCATGCGGCAGGACCTCTCACCCGAACTTGCACCGGCGCTCGCGGTCGAACTGGGCCTCGCGCCCTCCGAGTTCGACAAGATCGTCGAGATCCTCGGGCGTACCCCGAGCCTGACCGAGCTCTACATGTACTCGCTCATGTGGAGCGAGCACTGCAGCTACAAGCACTCCAAGAAGGCGCTGCGGATGTTCCCGACCACCGGCGAGTACGTGCTCCAGGGCCCGGGCGAGAACGCCGGCGTCATCTCGGTGGGCGACGGCTGGGCGGTCGCGTTCAAGATGGAGTCGCACAACCACCCGAGCGCGATCGAGCCGTACCAGGGCGCCGCGACCGGCGTGGGAGGCATCATCCGCGACATCTTCACCATGGGCGCGCGCCCGATGGCGTCCCTGAACTCGCTGCGCTTCGGCACCCTCGACAATCCGCGCCAGCGCTACCTGTTCGAGGGCGCGGTCGCCGGCATCGGCGGGTACGGCAACTGCCTGGGCGTGCCCACGATCGGCGGCGAGGTCTACTTCGACGACGCGTACGCCGGCAACTGCCTCATCAACGCGATGTCGATCGGCCTCATGCGCGAAGAGAACCTCACGAGCGCGGTGGCCTCGGGTGCGGGCAACCACGTGCTGCTCATCGGTTCCACGACCGGCCGCGACGGCATCGGCGGCGCCTCCACGCTCGCCAGCCAGGAGTTCGACGAGCGCGCCGAGGACAAGCGGCCGTCCGTGCAGGTGGGCGACCCGTTCGAGGAGAAGCTGCTCATCGAGGCGTGCCTGGAACTGCTCGAAGGCGGACTGCTGGTGGGTCTCGGCGACCTCGGCGCGGCCGGCCTGACGTCCTCAGCTTCCGAGATGGCCTCGCGCGGCGGCGTCGGCCTCGACATCGACGTGTCCAAGATCCCGGCGCGCGAAGAGGCGATGAAGCCGTTCGAGTTCATGGTGTCCGAGTCGCAGGAGCGCATGCTCGCCGTCGTGACGCCGGAGAAGCTCGAGACCGCACAGGCCGTATGCGAGAAGTGGGGTTTGCGCTCCACCGTCATCGGCATCGTCACCGGCACCGGCCGCTTCGTCGTTCGTGAAGGCGACGAGATCGTGGCGGACATGCCCGCCGATACATTGGCCTCCGACGCGCCGGTCTACGACCCGGCGATGACGCGCCCGGCCTACCTCGACGATGTGCAGGCGTTCGACCCCTCCACGCTCCCGCATCCCACGGAACCGGCCGACCTCCAGGCGGTGCTGCTGCGGCTGCTGGCGAGTCCGAACATCTGCTCGCGCGCATGGATCTATCGCCAGTACGACCAGCAGGTCATGCTCAACACGCTCGTTCTGCCGGGCAGCGATGCGGGCGTGCTGCGCATCGCCGACTCGGGCCGCGCCATCGCCGTGAGCTCCGACTGCAACGGCCGCTACTGCTACCTCGACCCCTACACCGGTGCGCAGATCGCGTTCGCGGAGGCCGCGCGCAACGTCGCGTGCGCCGGCGGCCGTCCCGCGGCGATCACCGACTGCCTGAACTTCGGCAACCCCGAGAAGCCCGAGGTGTTCTGGACGTTCCACGAATCCGTGCGCGGCATGGCCGATGCCTGCAAGGCGTTCGAGGTGCCGGTCATTTCGGGCAACGTGAGCTTCTACAACGAATCGTTCGGACAGCCGATCTACCCGACGCCGACGGTGGGCCTCGTGGGCGTGCTCGAGGACGCGAGCAAGCGCGTGACGATGAAGTTCAAGGACGCGGGCGACGTCGTGGTGCTGCTGGGAGAGACCGCTGACGAACTCGGCGGCAGCGAGTACCTTTCGACGGTGCACAGCATGATCGCGGGCGCTCCTCCCGCACTCGTCATCGAGGACGAACTCGCCATCCACCGCGCACTGCTCGATGCGATCGAGGCCGGACTCGTGAAGAGCGCGCACGACTGCTCCGAAGGCGGCATCGGCGTGGCGTTGGCCGAGTGCGCGATCGTCGGCGGC
>JAHEXP010000024.1 GCA_023252055.1 Coriobacteriia bacterium | reverse complement strand
GTCGGTACAATACCCCTCGCTGCGCGTGACGCTCAGCGTTCGGGCGATTAGCTCAGGGGGAGAGCACTTCCTTGACACGGAAGGGGTCGTAGGTTCAAATCCTACATCGCCCACCAGCACCCACGAAGGCCCCGGCTCATACGAGCCGGGGCCTTCTTCACTCAGAAACCGGGACTGCGCAGGCCCCTCAGGATGTGCCGAGGCAGTAGAGGTAGCCGTCGCGGCACCCGATGTAGACGCGGCCGCCCCACACGATCGGTGTGGACTCGAACGGCGCGCCGGCCTTGAACGCCGAGGTCTCGGCCACCGACACGATCCAGTACGCACCGGACGGGCTCCTGAGCGCCCCTGTGTCGCCCTCTGCGGCGGGGCGGTACGAGATCCGGTACAGATGCACCTTCCAGTCGTACCCGGCTGCTACGAGCGCGTCACCGACGATGATCGGGGTCGAGATGCCCGCCCCGATGTAGGAGCGGAAGACGAGCGTGGGCTCCTTCACCGCCGCGCCCGGACCAGGACCCTGTGTCTTCGTCTTCGTGAGCCCGTCGCGCGCCACTACCCGCAGCGACCCGTCCACCGATTCGAACGCGGCAAGACGCGGGTAAAGACCCTGCCTGTTGCTCTCGTCGTTGACGGCCACGGAGCCGATGACCCCGCCGGCCCATTCGGAGATGCCCCGGTTCTCAGTGGGGTAGTACCACCGCGGTGCGGCAGCGGGCGCCTTCGTCGGATCGAGACCGAACACTCCTCCGGGCCGGCTGATGTACTCCTTCTCGATCGGCTGCAGGAGCAGGCCGTCGTCGCCGACCACGCTGGAGCCGTCCATATCGGAGCCGGTCCTGAAGTCCCAGACCACATCGAGCGTCGGCAGCCGCAGTCCCCAAACGTGGCCTGCGCCGGAGGCGATGTAGAGCGTGTTCCCGATCCGCGCCGGGGACGCCTCGATCGCGACGTTCGCACCGCCGATGTCGGGGTGCGCCGTGGCGTCGGCCGCCGTGAAGAGCTGACGGGAGCGGCGAACGACCTTCGGCTCACGGTGCTTGCCCACCTTGTGGGTGGTGAACGGGTCTATCGCATACACGTATCCCGGCTCCACCGCAGCGTAGAGGGTGCCTTGGTACAGCAGCGGGCTCGAGTCCACGTCCTGGCTGTAGTTGACGGTCTTCGGGACGGGGAGGCGCCACAGCTCCTTGCCGGTGGTGAACGACACCGCGCGCAGTGGTGCGATCCGCGGATCGCCGGTGGAATACGCCGAGCCGCGCCGGGAGCCCGCCACGACGATGAGCCGGTCGGCGTCGCCGGTGGGGCGAGGGTTGGCGATGACCGTGTTCGTCGACTTGATCACGTCGGCGAAGGGGTACTCCCAGACCACGGACCCGGTCAGCGCATCGATCTTGTGCAGGTTGTGGTCGTAGCCGCCGATGAGCAGGTAGTCACGGCCCTTGTCGCGGACGACCGTGCACTGACCGGTCCAGCCGGAGCCGGCCCACCAGACGAGCTTGTTGTCGCTCTTGCGCTGTGTCTGGCCGCTCCCGAGCTTCGCCTTCCAGACGAGATCGAGGGAGGACGGTGCGGGTCCGAACCCGTAGGACCGGCGCAGCGCGCCGCCCAGGAATGTGGCGACCTTGATGCCGTCCGCCGTACCACCGACGGTCACGTCCGGCGTCGAAGCGTTCGGGAAGGCGGGCGTCTCGCCGCCGCTCCCGTCAGACGCCGTGAGGCCTCCGCTGTTGTGGGCTCTGCCGAGGACCGTGAAGCCGCCCCACGCGAGCAGGACAGCGACGACAACGATCAGTGCGAGGGACCACCCGCGACGCCGGGCGCGGGCCCGCGGGCTCGAAGGGAGTGTGCGGCGCCGTGGCTGGGCGGGGAGGGGCCGCGGCCGCACGCGGGGGCGCGGCGTGGGGTTCATCGGACCTTGAACCCTGTCCAGGCGCTGTTCTTACCAGCGTGGAGGTCGTCTCGAGGCGCCTCGGCGCGGATGCGCCAAGTGCCCTCGGGCAGCGTGGGCGATCCGCGATACAGCGAGGCGGAACCGGAGTCCCGGTAGGTGGTGGTGACGAGCGGGTAGTCGCGCCATGTGCCGGAGACTCGCCTCTGGACGTGCAGCATGATCGGGGAGGGGCCCGCGGTGTGGTGGGGTGTGACCGTGCCTACCACGGTGAACCGGCGTTCTTCCCTGACGGTCGAGGGCACCACCGGCGCGGCGATGGCAGGCCGGGGTGCGACGGTCGTGGGTCGGCTCTCGGCAGGCAGGTAGGTCTCGGGGGCGACGAAACGGACGCGCACGCTGATCCGCTTGGCCGGCACGTAGCCCACCGAATAGGCCCCCGCAAGACCCGTCTTGGCGCTTCCCACCTTCGACCAGCTCAGGCCGTCGGGGGAGGTCTCGAGCACGAGGGTCGCGCCGACGAAGACCGCGCCGACCGCGTTCTTCAGCGTGCCACTGAACGTGACGGCGTGGCCCCACAGGGGCGACGACGACGAGGCCTTGAGCGTGAGCAGCGGTAGCCGGTCGGCCAGCGTGAACGAGTTGGCCGCGACCGCAGGGACGAACCTGGTCGCATCGAGGGACGGGAGGGCAGAGTCGGCGCCGAGCTCGCGGGTCTCGCCGTCGTCGGCGAGCGAACGGGCGAACGTGGCCTTCGCGTCATCGGCGCCGATGGTCCAGTAGACTTCGCCATCTGCTACGCCCAAGACCGTGGCGGTGTCCATCGTCTCAACCGATGCGACCACAGGCAGCGCGGGGGCAGCATAGTCCAGGATCCGCGGGTTCGCCCGCAGATACTTGACGGGGTCGACCCAGCCGTAGGTCTTCGACTTGATGTAGGTGTGCCCCCGGTAGGGGTTGTTGTCGGGGGGATAGGCCTTGCCCGGATGGATGCCGAAGTGAACGTGCCGGCATTCGTTGACGCGGCCGATCACCTGCCCCGCGGTGACCTTGTCCCCGACAGCCGTGTGCGAGCCCCGCCAGATGTGACCGTAGACCGCCTTGAAGTACTTGCCTTCCGCAGTCTTGTGGAGCACGACCAGCACGCCCCCGTAGCCGTGGTCCGCTCCCGATTCCAGGATCGTCCCATCGCCGACTGCGTACACGTCGTGGCCCACCGGCGCCGGCATGTCCTGGGCCATGTGCCAGGAGTGGTTGGAGGCGCGGTACACCCAGTACCCGTCCCAACCCTGGAAGTTCTCGGTTCCGACCGGCCAGTACCAGCGGCCGCTGCCGGGGGACACCGCGTGGGCGGCGCTGGGAGTGAACGCGCACGCGACCGCCGCCAGCGCGCAGGCGATGGTGAGGCGCGCGAACAAGGTACGGCTGCCGACGAGCGTCAGTGGATCCCCTCCGGTCCGACGAACCTACAGGACACGGGCGGCACGCGAGCCCTATTATGGCAAATCGACGTAGGCTCTGCTCGCGGGTGCGCGTCGCGGAACGAGAGGAAGGGCCTGAGATGGGCGAAACGGACGGCCCGCGGATCGCGGTCACGAGGAACGGCCCGTATGTGGTCCGCGGCGGCCTGCCGATAGTTCGGCGCACCATCGTGGTGGACGAGGACGGCGAGAGCGTCTCGTGGCAGTCGGGCGAGGAGTTGCCCGTACGCGAGTCGTGCACGGTCTGCAGATGCGGCGCTTCCGACACCAAACCGTACTGCGACGGTTCGCACGCGGTGATCGGGTTCGACGGCGCGGAAACGGCCTCTCTCGAGGCGTACGAGAACGCCGCTGTCGCCATCGAGGGTCCGCGTATCACTCTCATGGATCAGGTGGAGCTGTGCGCTGACGCCCGGTTCTGCGCCGCCAAGGGCAAGGCGTGGCACCTCGTCGCGCGTGATGACGATGCAGCGCGGGAGACGGTGATCGCCGAGTCGAACCTGTGCCCGGCCGGGCGCTACACGGCGGTGGAGCCGGACGGTACGGTCCACGAGCCGGCGTTGGGGATGCAGATGGGACTCGTCGAGGACCCGGAGGCCGGCGTCAGCGGGCCGCTGTGGGTCCAAGGCGGCGTACCCGTGACGTCGGCGGACGGCGAGTCCTACCCGGTGCGAAACCGGGTGACGCTGTGCCGGTGTGGCAAGTCGGCCAACAAGCCGTTCTGCGACGGCACCCACATCGAGGCCGGTTTCGACGACGGCGCGATCAGAGGAACGGAGACCACATGGTGGTGAACAACGAGGAACTCGACCGCGCACTCGACAAGGGTGCGAGCACCGAGCTCCCTCCGAGCATCCCGCCAGGGCTCCTGGGCGAGGTGGGCGCCGACATCCGCAAGGCGGACGACTTCACACCGACGCTGAACGCCGGGATGCTCCAGGAGTCGACATGGGAGACGCGGTGGCTGACGATCGGCGTCCTGTACGTGCTCTTTTTCACCGCACCCGTCGCGCTCTGGCTGCTGTGGCGCGAGCCACGGCGGACCACCTGGGCGAAGGTCGTCGCCACGATCGTGGGCCTCGCGGGATACGCCCTCGCGTTCTGGGCGGCGTCAGGTCGCGCCTGACGCTCTAGAGCCCGACGCCGGGTACCGCCGTCTCCGCCGGCACGAGGAAGGTCGCCGCAGCAGGCAGTACGCTGCATGTCAGAGGTGTCGCCCCCTGCAGGACCTCGCCATCGGCCTGCGCGCGCAGCGCGGGCGTACAGGTGACCTTGGCGCAGCGGGCCCGGTACGTGTCGAGCACCTGCGTCCGGTCGGGGTAGGTGACGATGCGGTCGAGGTAGGCTGCGGCCACCGCCGGCAGAAGGTCGGTGATGTGCCGCGCCTTGATCACGACCACCTCGAGCATCCCGTCCTGAGCGTTCGAGTCGTGCGTGAGCGTCAAGTCGAACTGCATTCGGCCGAAGTTGACGAGCAGAACACCGCTGCCCTCGGTCTCGACGCGCGTCCCGTCGAGCTCGAGTTCGATCCGCGCCATGCGCGGCGAGGCATTGCCGAGGGCCGCGAACAGGTAGGCGGCGGCGCCGAACTGGGGCTTCAACTCCGCCCCGCGCTCCATCATCTCCGCATCGAAGCCCACGCCCGCGACGGCGACGAACCCTGATGTGAGCGGCGCCGTCGGCCGCGGCGCCCCGCGGCGCTCGATCCCCTTCGGCGCACGGTGCTGCTGCTCATAGACGATCTCACCCAGGTCGATGCGGGCTGTGTTCCCCCGCTCGAGAATGTCGGCGCACCGGTGCGGGTCGGCGGTGATCCCAAGATTGAGCGCGATGGCGTTCGCGGTCCCTGCGGGGTAGGAGAGCAGCGGAACCGATGTGGAGCGAAGCGCGTATGCGGCGGTGGATACGGTGCCGTCACCGCCGAGGGCAGCGACAGCATCGAAGTCCGCTGCGTCGGCAACGGCCGCAGTGATCGACGCTCCGTCCTCCACCGCGCGCACGGTCGTCTCGATGCCACGACGGCACAACTCCGCCAGGAGATCGTACCGTCGGGCGTCACCGCCTCCGGACCGCCCGTTGTTGATCGCGAGCACGCGCACGATAAGCGCTCCATCTCGTAGATGTCCGCAGCGGCGAGCCGGCTGGCCGCCCCGTTCGTTTGATACTAGACGACCCTGCAGCGATACTGATACCCGACAACGCTCGCGCCCCCGTCTCCCGGTTGCGGCGCATGACCGGAAGGAACCCGTGCACAGCCACGACCCCGCCGAGATCGCCGGCCTCCTCGCACGCGCACGTGCCCACGGCCGGATCTCGATCGACACCGAGTTCATGCGCGAGAAGACGTACTGGGCCAAGCTCTGCCTCGTCCAGGTGGCGGTCGGCGACGAATGTGCTCTGATCGACCCGCTCGCCGGTGACGACATGGGACCGCTGCTCGAGGTGCTGGCCGATCCGGCCGTGATAAAGATCGTGCACGCGGGCAGTCAGGATCTCGAGATCTTCTACCGGATGTCCGGCCACGCGGCGGCGCCCGTGTTCGACACCCAGATCGCAGCCACCGTGGCCGGCTTTCCCTCGCAGGTCGGGTACGCCAGATTGATGAAGGACCTCTTCGACGTCGACATCGACAAGTCCGACACGTTCACCGACTGGGCCCGGCGCCCGCTGACGCCGGCGCAGGTGGAGTACGCGCTCAACGACGTGCGTTTCCTCGATGGCGCCTTCCTTGAGCTCAGCGCGCGTCTGGAGAAGGAAGGACGCGCCGCGTGGCTCGCTGGTGACATGGCGCGGCTCTCCGACGATCGCGTGTACGCGGTGGAACCCGAAGAGCAGTTCCGGCGCGTGAAGCGGATATCGTCGCTGTCGCGGCGTCAGTTGGGGGTCCTGCAGAAGGTCGCGGCGTGGCGCGAGCGCGAAGCGATGCGGCGCGACCTGCCGAAACGCTGGGTCATCGGCGATGAGACGCTCATCGAGGTGGCGCGCCGCCGCCCCACCGATGCTTCCGCTCTCTCAGAGATCCGAGGGCTCAACCCCCGCGCGTTGGGTGACGGCGGAAGCGGGCTGCTCGCCGCCGTGCGTGCCGGTGTCGAAACGGCTGAGGAGGATCTGCCCCGCCTCGAGAAGAAGCCCCGAACCATCGTGGACGTCGAGGGAGTCGTCGAGCTCATGGGTGCGCTCGTGCGCGTCCGTGCGTCGGAGAAGGGCATCGCCGTGCCGCTTCTCGCGACCCGCGGCGACCTTGAGCGCCTCGCTTCCGGGCAGCGCGACGACAGCCCGTTGCTCGAAGGGTGGCGCAAGGCGATCGTGGGCGACGCGCTCGTCGCCTTGATCGACGGTGCGCTCGCGCTGCGCGTCAGCGACGGCCGGGTGCTCGCCGAACCGTGTTCCTCGGCAGCGGCCTCGGTTGCGGCGACGCTGCCCGAACCCGGTGACGCTGCGGAGCGGCCCTAGCGCTTCGGCATGCTCTGCACTAGGCCGAAGACGAACGCCACGACCCACAGCCCCCACGGCGCCAAGAGCGTGCGCGTGAGCCGCGCCGCGCGCTCCGTTTCGCCCTGCGCGTGCGTACGGGTCGCGAGGACCGTGCCGATGAGCATGCCCAGCATCGCGATGAGCGCGATGTAGGTCTTCACGTCGTTGATGAGGACGAGCGTGGTCGTCCCGAGTCCGAGCGTGATGATGTAGAAGGATGGGTTCGCGGCGAGGTTCGCGGATACCGCTGCGGTCGCCTGGATCGACATCATCAGCGTTGCGAACACGTCGAATGCGAACCCGAGCCACAGCATCTTGAGATCGAACGTCGACGCACCCTTCCTGCGGAACGCTCCCCACACGCCCATGGAGTACAGCACCAAGGCGATGAGGACGAAGATCAGGCCTGCCAGTATCGTGACCGGCATCTTCACGGCACACACTCCCCTCGGTCGCGGGACCTCCGACGTGCGCACACCCCACCGAAGACTCTAGTACGAACGGGCCGCCACGCACAGCAGGCGTGCCCGGGTCCACGGGGGAGAGACCGGACGAGGCCGCTGCGGACGGTCGGCGCGGCGGGCTCGGGCGGAAGCCGGTCGGGGACCGGTTCGCTCCCGGTCCGATCCCCGCGCGACACTGGGCGGATGACCGGACACGCGACAGGGATGCCGGCGGACGGCCTCGACCTCGAGGCCGTCCTGGCTGCGCGTCTCGGACACAGCGCGTTCCGCCCCGGCCAGCGGGAGGTGATCGCGGCCGTGCTGTCGGGCCGCGACGCGCTCGCGATCCTGCCCACCGGAGGTGGGAAGTCGGTCACCTACCAGTTCCCGCCGCTGGCGACCGGGCGGTGCTGCCTTGTCGTGTCGCCCCTCCTTGCGTTGATGCGCGACCAGGTGGCCTCGGCGCGGGCGAAGGGCATCCGCGCGGAAGTGATCGATTCAGGGGTGTCTGCCGAGGGGCGCGCCGACATACTGAGACGTGTGCGCGACGGCGGAGTCGAGGTGCTGTACGCCTCTCCCGAAGGGCTGGACCGGCTTTCCGCCGACCTCGAAGGCGCGCGGCCGTTCGGTCTGTTCGCGGTCGACGAGGCGCACTGCGTGTCACAGTGGGGGCCCGACTTCCGGCCCCACTACCTGCGGCTGGCGGCGGCACGGGGGAAGGTGGCTCCGGACGCGCCGTTGCTGGCGGTCACAGCCACGGCCACGCAGCGTGTCGAGGCCGAGTTGGTCACCAACCTCGGTATGCGCGACCCGTTCGTCTTCCGGGGCACGTTCTTCCGGCGCAATCTGCGACTGGCGGCTTGGCGCAAGGATGGCGCCACGGACGCACGCGACGCGGTCGCCGCGCTCCTGCACGCGCATGGCGACGACGCGGCGATCGTGTACCGGATGTCGCGATCGGGGGCGGCGTCGCTTGCAGGCTGGCTGCGGCGTCGCGGAGTCCCGGCGCTGGTCTACCACGCGGGGCTGGAGGCGGACGAGCGTGCGCGGGTACAGGACGCGTTCCTGGCGGGAAGATGTCGCGTGGTCGTGGCCACGGTGGCGTTCGGGATGGGCGTGGACAAGTCCGATGTGCGGCTCGTGGTCCACGCAGACCTGCCCGGGTCGATGGAGGCGTATGCGCAGGAGATCGGCCGAGCGGGCCGCGACGGGGGAGACTCCGACTGTGTCTTGCTCTACTCGTGGGCCGACGTGCAGCGGCGCGCGGGCCTCTTCGCCGCACTCGCTCCGGACCGGGCGCGGGTGCTCTCCGACGCGCTGCGCGGCACGTACCGCTTTGCCGCATCCGGCTCCTGCCGGCAACGTGCGCTGTGTGCTCACTTCGGAGAGAGTGTGCGTCCACCCTGCGGTGCCTGCGATGCGTGTCGCGCGGTCTCAGCCGCGGCACTGCTGCGGCGTGGCGGGTGGTAGCATCTCAGGCGAGCCCCCGACCGCCCTGCGAAGGAGACCCGCGTCCGATGCCTGAAGCGCCCCGCGCCCTCAGCGTTACCGAGGCGATGACGCTCGCGAAGCGGACCTTGGAAGGGCTTCCGGTCAGGGTCATCGGCGAGGTGTCCGAGTGCACCGATCGCGCCGGATACAAGGCGGTCTACTTCACCCTCAGCGACGGATCCTCGACGATGTCGTGCCTCATGTGGCGGGATGCGTTCGATGCATCCGGCGTCATCTTGCGCAACGGCCTGCTGGTCGAGGTGTCGGGATCGCTCACGGTCTATGCGGCCAAAGGCCGGATGCAGTTCCAGGTGCGGGGTCTTGAGGCGGCCGGTGAAGGCGTCCTGCGCATGCAGGTCGCCGCCCTCGCGCGCCGACTCGAACTCGAGGGACTCATGCGGCCGGAACGCCGCCGGCGTCTGCCGGAGTATCCGGAGACGATCGCGCTCGTGACCTCCCCCCGCGGCAAGGCGGTCCACGATGTGATCCGCACCCTGCGCCGCCGGTATCCGCTCGCGGAACTCCTGATAGCGGGCGTGACGGTGGAGGGTGCCGGCGCGGCCCCGGCGATCGTGGAGGGCCTGCGGGCAGCGGGCGAGTCCGGCGCGGACGTTGTGATCCTTGCGCGCGGCGGTGGGTCATACGAGGACCTCATGCCCTTCAACGACGAAGCGGTCGTGCGCGCGATCGTCGGGTGTCCCGTCCCCGTCGTGACCGGCATCGGACACGAGCCGGACACGTCGCTGGCCGACATGGTCGCGGATGTGCGGGCATCGACTCCCACGGCCGCCGCCGAAACGGTGGCGCCGGCCCGGGATGAGGTCTCTGCCCGCCTGACGTCATCGCGCCGGCTCCTTGGCAGGGCCTTGCTGCTCACGGTGCGCCGAGACAGGCACCGGGTCGCCGTCGCGCGGGCACATGCGGTCTTCCGCGATCCGGCGGAGTTGACGTCGTCGTTCTCGCAACGCCTCGACGGGGCGGCGGCGGGCCTCGTCCGAGCGCTGCCGGACGTGGTCGGCCGGGACCGGTCGCGCCTCGCGCTCGCCGCAGGCCGGCTGGGTCCGGCGCAGAAGCGCATCCTTGATGACGCCGTCACCTCGTTCCGGCACGCCGCGGCGCGTCTCGAGGATCTTTCCCCGCTTGGGATCCTCGCGCGGGGCTACGCGGTCTGCTATGAGGCCGACGGCACGAGCGTCGTCCGTTCCACCACGCAACTCACGCCCGGCGACGAGGTCGTGGTGCGCCTGCACCACGGCTCGGCGGGGTGTGTCGTACGCACCATCGACGAAGAGAAGGCAGGCCAGTCATGAGCGAGGCACCCACACCCCCTGAGGAGATGCGCTTCTCCGACGCTCTCGCGGAGCTCGAGTCGATCGTTTCGGCTCTCGAAGGCGGCCAGTTGGAGCTTGAGGAGTCGCTCGGCCGATACGAGCGCGGTGTCGCCCTGCTGCGTGCTTGTCAGGGGCGTCTGGTGGAGGCCGAACAGCGCGTCACGATGCTCATGGGCGAGATCGAGAGCGACGACACATCCGACGATGCCTGACGCGGGAAGGAGGGTCGCCATGGAAGGCTGCATCTTCTGCATGATCGCGTCGGGAGAGGTCCCGGTCCCATTCGTGTACGAGGACGGGCTCGTGGTGGCGTTCAACGATGCCGAGCCTCAGGCGCCCGTCCACGTGCTCGTGGTTCCGCGATCGCACCATACCTGTCTGGACGATGGAGTGCCCGCCGACGTTTCGGCCGCCTTGTGCGCCGCGGTGCCCAAGGTCGCGGAGCTGGCCGGCATCGCCGCCAGCGGCTACCGGACGGTGATCAACTGCGGGCCCGACGCCCGGCAGTCGGTGCAGCATCTGCACCTGCACGTGCTCGGGGGCGCCCAGATGGGTCATGGCATGGTGACGTTCGAATGATCGCCGGCACCCGCGTGTGCGTTCTGACCGACTCGACGGCGGACATCCCCCCGGCCCTGGCGGCCGAAGAGGGGGTGACGGTCGTGCCGCTCGTGACGACGTTCCCCGACGGCGCGACGTTCGCGGACGGCGACCTCACCCAAGCGGAGTTCTTCGAGCGGATGGAGCGCGCCCGCGAGTTGCCCACCACCAGTCAGCCGCCGGTCGGCGCGTTCACGGCCGCGTACGCCACACTGCTCGAGACCTGCTCGCACGTCGTCTCCATCCACGTCTCGAGCCGGTTGTCCGGCACGATCGAGTCCGCCCGCCAGGCGGCGGAGCCCTTCGGGGACCGGGTGAGCGTCGTCGACTCTCACAACCTGTCCTGGGGGCTGGCGTGGCAGGTCCTGCTGGCCGCCCGCGAGGCCGCCTTGGGTTCGGCGGCGGCTGACGTCGTGGCGGTCGCAGAGCGTGCTCGCGAGCGCGCTCGATTGATCGTGGGGCTCGACAAGTTGGACAACCTCGCGCGCGGGGGCCGTATCGGCGCCGTTTCAGCGTTCCTCGGCGGCCTGCTCAACTTGAACGTGCTGTTCACGGTCGACCGCGACGGGATGTTCGCGCCGGTCGCTCGTGTGAGAGGTCGCAAGGCCGCACTGCGCGAGACGCTCGAATTCGTGAAGCGGGAGATGAAGGGCGCGCACAGCGGCGCGTTCTGTGTGGTCCATGCGATGTCGGGGGACGTGGCGGAGCAGCTGCGTGAAGCGCTCGCATCGATGTACGACGCCAAGGAGCTCCTGGTGATGGAGACGGGGGTCGTCATCGCCACGCATACCGGAACAGGGTGGGGGATCGGCTTCATGCCTGATCAGGCGGGCTGACCCCGGGGCTCGCGCGCCTCTCGCGCACGCCCGTTCCTGCCCCAGAATACGGAGAAGCCCGGCCTTCGAGCCGGGCTTCCCACATTCCTTCCCCGGATACCCCTGAGTCTCTAGCGGTACCGCTCATGCGGTTCCCGCAAAGCATCGGCTCTTGCAGAGGTGCCGGCCCCTGGCCGTCCGATGCCCATTCTCTCCGCCTGGATTGACCGTGGCGAAGCTTCAGGGAAGGGAAACTGAAACCACCAAGACTGTAACGCCATGCCACAAGCGATGCAATACGCTTCGTCGACTGCTGCATGCCGTTGACCGACGCGACGGTGCCGTTAGCGCCGTAAACGCTGACCGCGGAGGTGACGAGCGGCAATCATTGCTCCAGCGACCGGTCGCTGGCCTTCGGGTCATGCCCGGTCGGGGAGTACCGGGCATGACGTTCCCGGTGCGGCAGACGAGGATCACCACAAGGGTGCGATCCGGCGAAGGAGGCGACGAAGACGATGGCTGACTCCATCGAGTCGATGCAGGCGGAGGGAATGACGTTCGAACCGCCCGCGTGGGTACGCGACAACGCGTACCTGAAGACCCGCGAAGAGTACGACGCGATGTACAAGCGGTCCGTCGAGGACCCCGAGGGGTTCTGGGCCGAGCAGGCCGACGAGTATCTCTTCTGGCACAAGAAGTGGGACACGGTCCTGAACTGGGAGTTCGACACGCCGAAGGTGGAGTGGTTCAAGGGCGGTCTGACCAACGTCGCCTACAACTGCATCGACCGGCACCTGACCACGTGGCGGCGCAACAAGGCCGCGATCATCTGGGAGTCCGACGAAGGCCGGACCAAGATGTACACGTACCAGGCTCTCTACTACAAGGTCTGCAAGCTCGCGAACGTCCTCAAGAAGCACGGCATCAAGAAGGGCGACAGGGTCGTCATCTACCTTCCGATGATCCCGGAACTCGCCGTCGCTATGCTCGCCTGTGCCCGTATCGGTGCGATCCACTCCATCGTGTTCGCCGGATTCTCAGCCGCCGCCATGCGCGACCGCATCCAGGACTGCGGCGCGAAGATGATCATCACCGCTGACGAAGGCATCCGCGGCGGGCGCGTCGTTCCGCTGAAGGCTGAAGCGGACTCCGCCCTCTACGAGTGCCCCACCGTCGAGACGTGCCTGGTCGTGTCCCGCGCCCGCGCCCGGGTCGACATGGAGCCGGGCCGTGACTTCTGGTACCACGAGGAGGTCCGCAGCGCCGACATCTCGCGCCACTGTGAGATCGAGTGGATGGACTCGGAGGACCCGCTCTTCATCCTCTACACGTCCGGCTCCACGGGGAAGCCGAAGGGCGTTCTGCACACCACCGCCGGCTACCTGCTCTACTCCGCGATGACGTTCAAGTACGACTTCGACTACCACGACGAGGACGTGTTCTGGTGCACCGCCGACATCGGCTGGGTCACCGGCCACAGCTACGTCGTCTACGGCCCCCTGTGCGTCGGCGCGACGTCGCTGATGTTCGAGGGCGTCCCGAACTACCCGCACCCGGGCCGGTTCTGGGAGGTCATCGAGAAGCACGGCGTCAACCAGTTCTACACCGCTCCGACCGCCATCCGCGCGATCATGAAGTCCGGCGACGACTGGCCGAAGAAGTTCGACCTCTCGACACTGCGTGTGCTCGGCACCGTGGGTGAGCCGATCAACCCCGAGGCGTGGATGTGGTACTTCAACGTCATCGGCAAGGGCAAGATCCCGATCGTCGACACGTACTGGCAGACCGAGACCGGCGGACATCTCATCACCAACCAGCCGGGCTGGACACCGATGAAGCCCGGCTCCGCGACGTTCCCGTTCTTCGGCATCCGTCCCGTGGTGCTCAACGAGGACCAGTCGGAGACCCCGGTCAACTCCGGAGGTCGGCTGTGCATCGATTTCCCATGGCCGGGCATGCTGCGCGGCACGTGGGGCGACGCGGAGAACACGCTCGTGAAGAACACGTACTTCTCGCAGTTCCCTGGAAAGTACTTCACCGGTGACGGCGCCCGCGTCGACCAGGACGGCTACTACTGGTTGCTTGGCCGCGTCGACGACGTCATCAACGTTTCCGGCCACCGCATGGGCACAGCCGAGGTGGAGTCCGCGCTCGTCAGCCAGCCGCTCGTCGCGGAAGCAGCGGTCGTCGGCTTCCCGCACGACATCAAGGGCGAGGGCATCTATGCCTACGTCATCCTGAAGAGCGGCGTCGAGGTCCCGAAGAGCGTCGAGTCCATCCTTGCCGGGCACGTACGAGAGCAGATCGGGCCGATCGCGAAGCCCGACCACATCCAGATCGTGCCGGAGCTCCCGAAGACGCGAAGCGGCAAGATCATGCGCCGCATCCTGCGCAAGATCGCTGCGGGCGAGCGCGACATGGACACGTTCGGCGACATCACGACGCTGGCGGACCCGTCGATCGTGAAGGTGATCGTGGACGGCGCGCCCAAGCTCTAGGATCCGCTGGGAACATACACGAGCTCCACACCGCGCCGCGGTCCGGTTCCTCCGGGCCGCGGCGCTGCGCGTGCCAGCGTAGCCACCGTCCACCGGCGCGGGGAGCCGCGCCCGTTTGCTACAATGTGCCCTCACGAGCCACGCCCCCGGGCACACGCCCGCGCCGGTCCCGAAAGGACATCTCGCATGCCATTCGATGACACGTTTCTGCGCGCCTGCAGGCGCGAGCCGGTCGACCACACGCCGGTCTGGATGATGCGTCAGGCCGGTCGCTACCTTCCCGAGTACCGCGCCATTCGCGAGAAGCACGGCTTCCTCGAGATGTGCCGCACGCCGGAACTCGCCGTCGAGGTCTCGATGCAGCCGGTCGACCTGGTGGGCGTCGACGCGGCGATCATGTTCTCCGACATCCTCGTGTCGTTCCCCGGCATGGGCCTCGACCTCGAGTTCGCCAAGGGCGAGGGCCCGGTCATCCACAACCCGATCCGGACCGCTGCCGACGTCGCGAAGCTGCGCGTCGCGGATCCGCACGAGCACACAGGGTTCGTCATGGAGATCCTGAAGACGCTTCGCCGCGAACTGGCGGACAAGGTGCCGCTCATCGGCTTTGCGGGCGCTCCGTTCACCCTGGCCAGCTACGCGATCGAGGGTCACGGTACGCGCGACTACGAGAACTGCAAAGCGCTCATGTGGTCCGATCCGGTCGCATGGGACGAACTTCTGACGAAGTTCGCGGACACGACGATCGCGTATCTGTGCGCGCAGATCGACGCCGGAGCCCAGGTCGTGCAGCTGTTCGACAGCTGGGTGGGTTATGTGGCTCCTTACGACTACGAACGCAGCGTGCTGCCGCACAGCCGCCGCGTGATCTCAGCGGTCCGCGAGTACGGCCAGAAGGTCGTGGAGGGCGGCGTGCCGGTCATCCACTTCGCCAACGGCGCTACTTCCATGATCGACCTCGTCATGCGGGCGGGAGGCGACGTGATCGGGCTCGACTGGCGCATGGACATGGATCTGGCGATCGCGCTCGTGGATCCCCGTTTCGCCATCCAGGGCAACATCGACCCGGTGGCCTTGTTCGCACCCGAGGAGGCGCTGAGCGCCATGGTCGAGGACATCGTCATGAAGGTGGGGGCGCGTCCGGGGCACGTGTTCAACCTGGGGCATGGCATCCACAAGACGACGGATCCTGCGAAGGCACGCAGGTTCGTCGAGCTCGTCCACGAGCACTCCGCCCGCGTTCTGGCCGCGAAGTAGGGACCGCCATGATCCGCACGGGAGTCCTTCTCACTGCGTTCGGCGGGCCCGGCGACCTCGACGAGATCGCGCCGTTCATGACCTCGCTCTTGGGGGGCGAACCACCGGCCGCCGCGGTCGACCAGGCACGACGCCGCTACCTCGCGATCGGCGGAGCCTCACCGCTGCCGGCGATGGCCGAGCGCGTCGCCGTCCAGGTCGAGCGCGCGCTCAACGGCGTGCCGAAGGCCGATGAGCCGGCGGACGCTCCCGGATTCCCGGGACGTCCCGCGCTTCTGTCGCGTGCGCGTGGCGAGATGAAGGTACCGGTGGCGGTGGGCATGCTGCACTCCGAGCCGTCGATCTCGGCGGCGGTCGCCCGGCTCGCGGAAGCGGGGGTGGGCCGCATCGTGTCCCTGTCGCTCTCGCCGTTCGATGCAGCGGCCACCACAGGGGCGTACGACGCAGCGGTGCGTGCGGCCGCGGCCGAGCACGGCCTCAAGGTAGTGGACGCCGCCGCCTATCGGACATCCGACGCGTACCTCGAGGGCCTCACGGAGGCGGTCGAGCTCGCGATGAACGACGAGGAGACGCGCGACCTGTCCTCGGTCGTCGTGTTCACCGCGCACAGCTTGCCTGTCACCGATGTCGAGGCGGATCCTTCCTACGTCGACCAGCTTCGCCAGACGGCCGCAGCAGTGGCGCAGCGTTGCGGCCTGGGCGCCGCCGACGGCATCGACGCGCTCCCCGGCATCGAGGCGTTCGGCGGTCATGGCGGAGCGCGCCCGTGGCTGCTCGCGTTCCAGAGCAAGGGCAGGCGCGCGGGAGCGTGGATCGGGCCCGATCTCGACGAAGTCATCGACGCCGCGGTGTCCGCTGGTTTCGCTGCGGTAGTCGTGTCGCCGATCGGCTTCGCCATCGACCACATGGAGACGCTCTACGACCTGGACGTGTGTGCCGCCGACCGGGCGCTGTCCGCCGGGATCGAGTTCGCTCGCGCGGCTGCGCCCAACGACGCGGCGCACATGATCGACGCGCTGGCGGAAGCCGTCACCAAGGTCCTTTAAGACGCCGATCGCCGCAGCGGCGCCTTCGGGGTGTCGCCGCACGTTCTTGGGAGCCTGCCTGTGAAGCGCATCGTCATCGTCGGCGGCGGGGTCGCGGGGCTCGGCGCCGCGTACAAGGTCCGCAGGGCCGCGGACGCGGGGGCCGAGGTGTCGTTCACGCTCGTCGAGAAGGATCCCCGCCTCGGCGGCAAGCTCGCCACCGACATCGTTGCGGACCCCGACGGCGGCACGTACGTGGTCGACGGCGGCTCTGACTCGTTCCTTACGGACAAACCGGCGATCCACCGCGTCGCGAAGCTGCTGGGGATCTTCGACCAGGAGACCGGCACGCTCGACGAGAACAAGAAGACGTTCATCGTCAAGGACGCCCGTCTGGTGGAGATGCCCGACGGCATCATGATGTTCGCACCCACCAAGATCCTTCCGATGGCGACGACGAAGCTCTACTCGTGGCCCGCGAAGTTGCGCATGGCGCTGGACCTGGTGATCCCGCGCAAGCGCGTGGAGCCGGGGACGCGCAACGACGAGAGCGTGGAGGACTTCGTGATCCGCCGCATGGGTCGCGAGTGCCTCGAGAGGCTCGCCGAGCCTCTCGTGGGCGGCGTGAACGGTTCGGACCCGGCGGACATGTCGCTGGCCGCGACGTACCCGAACCTGCTCGAGATGGAGCAGACCTACGGTTCGCTCGTTCGCGGCTTCCTGGCGCAGCGCAGGAAGGTCGAAGCGATGCGCGGGGCGCATCCGCCGAAGCCCGGGGACAAGCGCCGCACCTTCTTCAGCTCGTTCGTGCCGGGCCTGCAGTTCCTCACCGACCGGATGGCCGACGCCGCCGGCCGCGACGACATCCGGACCGGCGTCGCCGCCACCCGGATCGCCCGCGCGGGCGACGGCTGGGTCGTCACGCTCGATACGGGTGAGACGATCGCGTGCGACGCGGTCGTGCTCGCTCCAGAGGTGTGGGCCGCTGCGTCGCTCATGCGCGATGTGGACGCGGCGGTGGCCGATCTTCTGGCGCAGACCCCGAGCTCTTCGTGCGCGACGATCCTCATGGCGTTCCGCGAGGAGGACTGCCCGTTCGACAAGCGCTGGCACGGTGCGTTGTCACCGGCGGTCGAGCGTCGCGCAGTGACCGGTATCTCGCTCATGTCGTCGAAGTGGCCGTCGCGTGCGCCCGAAGGCCGCGTGCTCTTGCGGGGATTCGTCGGCGGCGCACGCGACGAGGACATCGTGAGACTTCCCGACGACAAGCTCGTCGATATCGCCATCTCCGAGTACGTCCAGCTGCTTGGGCTGCGGCCCGGCGCGGAGCCGATCTTCTCGCGGGTGTTCCGCTGGGAAAGGGGCATGCCGCAGTACACGATGGGCCACCTCGACCGGCTCGAGGAGATCGAGAGTAGAGTCGCCGGCATTCCCGGCATAGCGCTGGCCGGCGGCGGGTATCGTGGTGTCGGCGTGCCGAACTGCCTCGACAGCGGCGAGCAGGCGGTCAGGAAGGTGATGTCCGAATGGGGCATCGAGTTGGCCGAGGACGCCGAACCGCCGGCACGCGCGCACTAACACCGCACCGGCCGGGCATGCGCCCGAACCGTTCCTTCAGAGAGGGATCGCCTGTGAAGAGGGTCATCATCGTCGGCGGCGGCATCGCCGGCCTCAGCGCCGCGCTCAAGGTCCGCAGGGCCGCCCGGGCCGGCGCGAACGTCGACTTCGTGCTCCTGGAGCGCGACGGACGCTTGGGCGGGAAGATCGCCGGAGAGGTCGTGACCGGCGAGTACGGTACGTTCGTCATCGACGGCGGACCGGACTCGTTCCTCACCGCGAAGCCCGCAATGCACCGCATCGCCGAGCTTGTGGGCGTCGCGGAGCGGAAGATGCCGACCGATGAGTCGCGCAAGAAGACCTTGATACTGAAGGACGGGCGGCTCTACCCGATGCCCGACGGTGTCATGCAGTTCGCCCCGACGAAGTTCCTGCCGTTCGCCACGACCGGGCTGTTCTCATGGCCCGGGAAGCTGCGCGCCGGTATGGACCTCTTCATCCCGAAGAAGAAGCTCGCTCCCGGCGAGTTCAACGACGAGTCGCTCGAGCACTTCATCGTCCGCAGGATGGGCCGCGAGATCCTGAACAGGCTCGCGGAGCCGTTGGTGGGAGGCGTGCACGGCTCGGCGCCAGATCAGATGTCGCTGGCCGCCACGTTCCCGAACCTGCTCGAGATGGAGCAGCGCTACGGCTGCATGATCAAGGGCTTCCTCGCGCAGCGGAAGATGGCCGAGGAGATGCGCCGAACGCATCCGCCCGATCCGGCGCGCCCGCGGACGTTCTTCACCGCCTTCACGGGCGGGATGCACGAGGTCGTCGAGGCGATGGCCGACTCCGCCGGCCGCGAATCGCTACGCACCGGCACCGATGTGTCGGGGATCGAGCGCATGCAGGACGGCACGTGGTCGGTCTTCCTGCGAGACGGTTCGCGGGTGGCCGGCGACGCCGTCGTCATCGCCACCGAGTCATGGGCCGCCGAGCCACTGATGCGCGAGGTCGACACCGACATCGCGGACGCTTTGGCGGGCATCCCCGCAAGCTCGTCGGCCACCGCTTCGTTCGCCTTCGATGAGTCCGAAGTGGGCGTGGACATGAACGCCTTCGGGGTCCTGTGCCCCGCCGTGGAGCACGGACGCCTCCTGGCCGTGACCTACTCCTCCACGAAGTGGCCGGGCCGCGCTCCGGCAGGCAAGGTGCTGTTCCGCGCATTCCTGGGCGGGCCGAACAACCAGGCGATCATGGAGTCGAGCGACGAGGAGCTGACGGCCATCGCACTGACGGAACTTCGGACGGTCCTCGGGATTCCCGAACACGTGCAGCCGCTGTTCAGCCGCTTCTACCGATGGACACTCGGGATGCCGCAGTATTCGCTCGGACACCTCGACCGCGTGGCGGTCGTCGAGCAGCGCTGCGCCGAGATACCCGGGCTCGCGCTCGCCGGTGGCGCCTACCGCGGGGTCGGACTGCCGAACTGCATCGTGAGCGGCGAGAACGCGGTCACGAAGGTGCTCGCCGAGTGGGGGATCGAACTCGAAGAGGACGAAACGCCCACGCCGCGCACCCACTGACAGGGCGCACCGTCCGCGGCTAGCCGACGGAAGTGAACCCGCCGGCGGTCACGGCGTCCGTGATGGCAGCGAGCAGGACCGCGTGCAGCGCGGGGTTCGCAACGAGGATCCCCGAGGTGCGCGCGCTCCAGGGTTTGCCGCGGAGGTCGGTGACGCTCGCGCCCGCCTCTGAGGCGATGAGTGCGCCCGCGGCGGTGTCCCACGGCTGCAGCGCGAACTCCCAGAAGCCGTCGGCACGTCCGGCGGCGACGTGGCAGCAGTCGATGGCGGCGGAGCCGTCGCGGCGCATCCCCTGAACGCGCCTCGCCAGTGAGCCGAACACGGCGAGTTGACGGTCGAGGGTGAGTCCGCGGTCGTAGGGGAATCCCGTGATGAGCAACGCCTCTTCGACCGCTGCCGCGCGGGTGACGTTGATGGGCGTCCCGTCGAGGGTCGCGCCCCGCCCCTTGGCCGCGGCGTTCAGTTCGTCGGCGGCGGCGTTGTAAACCGCCCCCACGACCGGTTCACCATGCCGCAGAAGCGCCACCGACACCGAGTAGCACGGGAAGCCGTGCACGTAGGACGTCGTGCCGTCGAGCGGATCGACGACCCAGACCTCGTCGTCGCCCAGATCGCCGCACGGAACCCCTGCTATCCCGCACACCTCCGGTTCCTCGACGACGAACCGCGCGTCCGAAACGGCCGCGGCGATACAGCGCACGACGGCGACTCCGGCAGCGACGTCGACCTCCGTCACCAGGTCCGATGCGCTCGACTTGGTGCGCACAGTGCCCAGGTCTCCCGCGCGCGAGGTGAGGATGGCCCCGCCGGCGAGTGCAGCGGCGCACGCGGTGTTCAGAAGCTCATCCATGCCGTACTCCCGGTGCTCTCGAGGGTTGCGGACGCCAGTCGGGCATACTTGGAGCGTCAGCCTTTCCCTTGAAGTCTACCCGGTGCGATCGAAGTGCCGGGGAAGGAGCCAACGACGTGACAGAGCGCGGCTTCGCCACACCGGTTCTCGATGCTGCCGACGTAGAAGCGCTGGCTGTCAGCGCGCGGCGCCTACGGGGCGCGATACTGACCATGACCGCGTTGGCGGCATCGGGCCACCCCGGCGGCTCGATGTCCTCGCTCGAGATGTACCAGGTCCTCTACGGTTACGCCAACGTTCGTCCGGGTGATCCGGTGTGGGACGGCCGCGACCGGATCATTGTCAGCCACGGGCACACGTCTCCGGGCGTCTACACAGCGCTTGCGGGGGCCGGGTTCTTCGACCTCGAGGACGCAGTGGCTCATTTCCGTCAGGCAGGCTCGGTCTTCGAGGGCCACGTGGAGCGGTCAGTGCCCGGGGTGGAGTGGTCCAGCGGCAACCTCGGGCAGGGGCTGTCCGCAGGCGTGGGCTCAGCGATCGCTGCCCGCCTCACCGGCGGCGGCTGGCACACGTACGTTGCGATGTCCGACGCCGAGCAGATGAAGGGTCAAGTGGGCGAGGCGCGGCGCCTCGCGGCGAAGTACCGGCTATGCGACCTCACCGTGATCGTCGACCTGAACCACGCGCAGATCTCCGGGCACACGCAGGAGGTCATGCCGGTCGACGTGGCGGCGGGGTTCGCGGCGGACGGCTGGGGCGTGATCGAGTGTGACGGGCACGACACCGCCGATATCCACGCGGCGCTGCACGCTGCCCGCGCGGACGCCACGCGGCCGTTCGCGGTGCTGGCGCACACGACGATCGGCCGGGGTGTGTCATTCATGGAGGACGACCCCGAGTACCACGGACGGGGACTCACGCCGGACGAGTATGCTCGCGCGATGACGGAGCTGGGGCTCGACCCGGTATGGCTGGAGCGGGCGCGCAGCGAACGCGTGCGGCCGTGCGCGACCGCCGCTGAGGCCCCGGCTGCGACGATCGAGTTGCTGCCGGGAGCGACACCGCGCACCTACACGCGCGCCAAGGACACCGACAACCGCTCGGCGTGGGGCGCAGCGCTCGCGGACATCGCGGCTGCGAACCCGGACGCACCGATCGCCGTCTTCGATTGCGACCTCATGACGTCTGTGAAGACCGGTGCGTTCGCCGAAGCTCGGCCGGACGCTTTCATCGAATGCGGGGTGGGCGAGCACAATACGGCGGTCGCCGCCGGCGCGTCATCGATCAACGGCGTGGCGGCGTTCTGGGCGGACTTCGGCGTGTTCGGGCTGGATGAGGCCTACAACCAGCAGCGCCTCAACGACATCAACGGTGCGGGCCTGAAGCTCGTCCTCACACACTGCGGACTCGACGTCGGCGAGGATGGCAAGACCCACCAGTGCCTGGACTATGTGAGCGCGCTGCGCAACATGTTCGGCTGGCGTGTGATCGTCCCGGCCGATCCGAACCAGGCGGACCGCGCTGTTCGCGCCGCCGCCGGCATGCCGGGGTGCGTGGCGGTGGCGATGGGGCGCAGTAAGCTTCCGGTCGTTGTGGGGGAGACGGGGGAGCCGGCGTTCGCCGGCGACTACGCCTTCCGCTACGGCGCGATCGATGAGGTCCGCGGCGGCAGTGCCGCGACCATTCTGGCCATGGGGACGCTCGTGGGGGCCGCTGTGGATGCGGCCGACGCGTTGCGGGCCGAGGGGCTGGACGTGGGTGTTGCGGTCGTCTCGTGCCCTCTGGAGCTCGACAGTACCGTGATGGAGAGGCTCGCCGGCTCACCCCTGCTCGTGACCGTGGAGGACCACAACCTGCGCACGGGCCTCGCCGCATCGGTCGCCGAGTGGATGGCCGTGACCGGGCAGGCGACGCATCTCCTGCGTCTCGGCGTGGATAGCTACCGCTCCTCGGGCACGGCGCGCGATCTCTTCGCGGAAGCGGGGCTCGATGCGGCCGGTATCGCGCGGTCGGTCAGGAGCGCGCTCACGGAACGCTGACGCGGTTCCTCCAGGGGCGACCAAGGGATCGTGCTCGCGGCGGACGGCGCGATCACGCGGCGCCGCTCAGGCGCCGAGTTCCTCGTGTCCCGGCGCTGCGGCCCACGTGCGGATAGCCTCGAGGATCCGTCCGTCAGCGCTCGCTTCCGGCTGCAGTTCGGCGACGACCCCGTGCTCGGCAAGGATCAGCAGAGCCGCGGCGACCGCATCAGGAACGGCGGCCTCGACCGGCTCGGTGAGCCCGATCGCCACGCCGTCCATATCGAGCACCTGGATGCCGATGCAGTCCACGGCGGGCTGCGCTCCCATGAGCATCGCGGCCTCGAGGACGTCGACGAGGCGGATGTCGTGCATGGAGTGCTTGATCTGGTTCGGCGCGAGGTCCTCCGGCGTCATACGCACCACGGTGCCGGCAGGCTCGCCGGTGCCGTCGACGGCGTCGATCACCAGCATGTAGTCGCAGTTCTGGAACAGGTTCAGGATGCCCATGCCCATCGTTCCCGCGTCGATGAGCGTGACGTTGTCCGGGAACGACAGCGTCGACATCATCGTCTCCATCACGCGGACGCCCACGCCTTCGTCCTTGACGAGCGGGTTGCCGATCCCCATGACGGTGATGCGTTCCTGGGACACGGGCGTCTCCTTCTTTCGGCGGGCAGCGCGAGCGCGCGAACGGCGCGGTCGATGATAGCGCACGCGGCGGACGCCGCTGCGCACAAGGATGTGCGTACCCTGTGACTCGTCAGATCGCGAGGTCGGCGATCGCCGCAGCGGCAGGTTCGTCGAGCAGCAGCGCCCGCTCTGCCGCCGGCAGGGCGGCCCGGGCCTCGTCGCGCAGGCGGTTGGACCCTGTGAGCATCTCGCGCATCATGACGACGAGCAGGTACCGGCCGGTGCGGGTAAGGGTGAAGCACTCGTCGTCGTCGCGGTCGAAGCCCCCGACTGCGCGCATGAACGACACCTCACCCCACAGCCCACGCTCCACCGGAGTCCCGAAGTCGGCGAGGAACCTGCGCTTGTCGAGACGGAGGCCGAAGAGATCGGTGACGAACCGGTAGCGCATCATGTCGCGCTGCGAGTACTGGTGACCCACCTGTGTGACGGTCAGTTTGCCGGCGTGTACGCGCTCCGCGTAATCGGTGAGCGAGAACGTGTTCGTATACAGGCGGCCGTCGAGGAACGACTGCGCACCCGAGCCGATGCCGAGGTACTCGGGGTAGTCGACGATGTACTCGTCGATCATGCCGCCCTTCTCTTTCGAGAAGGTCCAGGCGCTCGAGGCCTCGAACGGGCCGGTCAGCTCGTCGTCGATGATGTCGTAGAACTCCTTCTCGCGCGTCATGTCGACGCGGCCGATCTGTTGGGACAGCGCACGCGCCTGCTCCGGCGAGGCCATGAGCGGGTAGAAGGTCGTCTGGTTGCAGCCGGTCTCCTTGAGCAGCCGCGCGTCGTGACGCAGCATCTGCTCGGTCTGAGACGGGAAGTTGAAGATCATGTCGACGTTCAGCGAGTGGAACAGGCCCCGGCTGTTGGAGATGATCTCGAACAACTCGCGCCCGCTGCCGTACTTCTCGTGGCGGTCCATCTGGCGCAGCAACACGTCGCTGAAGCTCTGAACGCCGACAGACATGCGGTCGACGCGCCCTTCGAGGCGCGCCGCCAGCTCCGGCCCGATCTGGTTCGGGCTGGTCTCCGCAGATACCTCGCGGATGTGGAAGAGTTCCCGGGCGAGGTCGATGGTCTTGCACAGTTCGTCCACCAGGATCGTGGGCGTGCCGCCTCCCACGTACAGGGAGCCGAACCGGTAGCCCAACCCCGCGGCGATGCGCATCTCCTCGCGCAAGTCGGCGAAGTAGCGTGTCGCGATGTCCTCGTTGAAGAGGAAGCGGTTGAACGAGCAGTACGTGCACAGGCGCTCGCAGAACGGCACGTGCGCGTACAGGAGATAGGTCTTTCCCGGCGTCGGGGCGGGGAGCTGCGCGTCGTCGACCGGCCCGTGGGCGGTGTAGCGGCGGCTCAGGGGACGCATGACGGCGGTGAGTGCGCGCTCAGCGAACAAAGTGAAGGCCTCCCGGTGAAGCGGTGCGAAGCACCATACGAAGCTGGCAATGTCGTTGGGACGCTCGCCACAGCGTACCGGCGCTGATCGGTGTCGTCTGCAACAGTATTCGCCATGAACGTGGGTTCTCCTGTAGGAGACCCCTGCCGGCAGACGAAAAGGGGAGGACCCGGGAGCCCAACGCGGCTCCCGGGTCCTCCTTCACCGGTCCTTTGCTCACGCCTCACGAGGAGTCGTCAGCGGTCGGACCGCTCTCGTACTAGTGCTCGTCTCCCGGCGTCTCTTTCCACAGGAAGATGAGGCCCCACAGCGGCTTGAAGCCGTCGATCGCTGCCAGATACCCGTGCACCATCGTGAACAGGATGACGACCCACATGCC
>JAHEXP010000065.1 GCA_023252055.1 Coriobacteriia bacterium | reverse complement strand
CGGCATGTGGGTCGTCATCCTGTTCACGATGGTGCACGGGTATCTGGCAGCGATCGACGGCTTCAAGCCGCTGTGGGGCCTCATCTTCCTGTGGAAAGAGACGCCGGGAGACGAGCACTAGCATCAGGCAAACAGGGCGCCATCCCTTTGCCACCTCGCGTGCGGGCATACGGAACCCCCACGCACACGGAGAGACCCCCGGGCACCACGCCCGGGGGTCTCTTCACGTCGGGAGTGGCGCGGGCCTAGACGGCGCGCGGGTACGACCCGAGGACCTTGACCTCGCGCAGTTTCAGTTCCAGGCACTTCAGGGCGAGAGCGATCGAAGGGTCGGTGATGTGCCCCTCGATGTCGACGAAGAACATGTAGTGGCCGAGCTGCTTCTTGGTGGGGCGGCTCTGGATCTTGGTCAGGTCGATCTGGCCGTAGGCGAACTCCGACAGGATCATGAGCAGCGCACCGGGCTTGTTGCGCTGCATGAACAGCGCCAGGGATGTCTTGTCATGCCCCGTCGGCTCGCACGTGCCGCGCCCGATGACGACGAACCGCGTCTGGTTGCCGGCGAAGTCCTCGATCGCCTCCTGCAGCACCTCGCCGGCGTACAGGCGCGCCGCGAGCGTGGTCCCGATCGCGGCCAGCCCGGGCTCGGCCACTGCGCGCTGGACCGCCTCGGCCGTGGAGTTGGCGGCGACCGCCGCGCGTCCGGGGAGGTTGGCGGCAAGCCACGTGCGGGCCTGCGCCGTCGCCTCCGGCTTGCTCACGATCGCCGTGACGTCTTCCAGACGCACGCCGGGAGCGACCACCAGCGAGTGATGGATGTCGCGCACCAGCTCTGCCGTGATGTGGAGTTCGTGGTCGAACGCGAGCGCATCGAGCGTCTCGTTCACCGACCCCTCCACCGAGTTCTCGATCGGCACGACACCTTCATCGCACCCGCCAGACGCAACGGCCGCGAACACCTCACCGATCGTCGCGAACGGCACCGGATCGATACCCTCGGTGCCGAGTGAGAGCAGTGCCTCCTCGGTGAAGGTGCCCGCCGGGCCCAGGAACGCTCTACGCACCGTCATCGGACGTCCTCCGCTTTCCTGCGCTCGGCGCGGTCGGTCTCATGCCCGGCGTCGGTGGCTCCGGCGGATGCCCGGACGCGGTTGCGCCCCGTCCGCTTCGCGACGTAGAGGGCATCGTCGGCCTGGCGCAGCAGCGCCTCACGGTCGGGGGCCGGGTTCGGGAAGGTCGAGAGCCCGATGGACACCGACAACCGCTCGGTCTTGTTGCCGTCGGCGTCCGGGAACGCGTGGCTCGCGATCGCCTCGCGAACCTTCTCCGCGGCCACGAACGCACCGTCGGGATCGGTCTCGGGGAGCAGGATGGCGAACTCCTCGCCGCCGTAGCGGCACACGACGTCGATGTCGCGAACTGCGTCCTGCATCGCGAGCGCGAGTTCGCTCAGCGCGGCGTCACCCGCGACGTGCCCGTGCGTGTCGTTGTAGAGCTTGAAGTCGTCCGCGTCGAGCATGAGCAGCGACAGGTTGCGCCCGAACCGGCGCGCACGCTCGATCTCGTCGTCGAGGCGCTGCAACATGAACCGGTAGTTGTTGAGGCCGGTGAGCTCGTCGGTGATCGCCAGCCGTTTGGTGAGCTTGTAGAGCTCGGAGTTCTCGACCGCGATCGTCAGGTCGTTGGCCACCGCCGTGAGCAGGAGCCGGTCCTCGGCTACCAGGTGCTCGAGCCTCTCGCCAGACGCGCAGAACACCACCATCAGGTTCCCACGATCCAACACGGTCGTGCACGCGAACGTCTCCTCGCCGGGAGCCTGTTTCCGCGGCACGTAGGAATCGCCCGTGCGGCGATGCACCTCCGGCGTCACGCCGAACGAGGCATTGTAGAGCGTCTCGTCGCGGCGCTTGTCGATGACGAACAGCGCGCTCGAGGGGAGGTCGATGACCTTGGAGACGATCTCGAGCACGAGGTTGCCGACCTGCTCGAAATCGAGCGTGGAATGGATGATCTCCGTGATCTCCGAGATCGCCCTCAGTTCGCTCAGCCTGCGCGACAGCCGTTCGTTGAGCTCGTGATAGTGCCGCTGGCTCTGCCGCAGGTGCATCTCGCGCTGCGCTTGCTTGCGAGCGACGTCGCCCACCAGCGCGGCGGTCAGCACGATCGATATCGCCTTGAATGCGATGACCAGGACGTCGTCGGCGCTGTGCAGGACGTAGTGCGCGGCGATGTGCCCCACGGCGTACGAGATGCCGACGAGCGTGGCGAACGAGATCGACTCGCGCAGCGCCAGCCCCGCCCCGTAGATCATCGCGAGGCCGATCATCCACGGGTAGAGCGGGTCCTGGTACAGCCCGGTGGCGAAGATCAGCAGCGCGGATGCGATGAGGTCGGGGAGCAGGAGCGAACGCAGGACCTTGCGCGGCGGGATGCGCCACACCAGCAGCGCGAGAGAGCCGAACAGGGCGCCCACGACGAGCATCCCGAGGCCGACGAGCAGGAAGTACGGCGACTGGCCGCTGGCCTTGAGGTCGCCGAAGGCGTACAGGAGCACGAGCAGCGTGCTGACCACCACGCGCGATCCGAGGGACACCAGGTCGGGCAGGCCCACCTGCGGCCAGTGTCCGTGCATCGCTTCGTCGAGGCCCGGGCGTCCCTCTCGAGAGTGGTCGCTGCGGGGGGCGGAGCGGTGCTGGCTACGTTGCTCCGCCATGACGCGCCCTCCCCTCGGAGGTCACCGTGAGGGAGGTCCCGCGCAGCGCGCGGGCGCACGCATCACCCTCTTCGCCGGTCAGGACGAGTTCGGCGACGCCGCCGGTCACCGGCTTCGCATAGAGGCGGTAGGCGCCGCGGCCGTACATCGAGGTGAGCACGAAACCGGTCGCGTGGTCGTCGAGGAGCGCCAACGAGAACGAGTTCTCGCCGACGTCGCCCGGCAGGGCGTCGAAGCGCACGAGCCCCAGGTGGCGCACGGCATGACCGATGCGCTCGGCAAGAACCGCATCGTCGGCGGCCAACCGCGCATCCTGCGCCGCCAGCTCGTCGAGCCGGGCCTGCACCGCCTCCGCGACGCCTGCGAAATCGCCGGCGACCGCCATGCGGCCGAGCTCGTTGCGCGTCCCCGACATCTGCCGGACGCGCTGCGCGAGCGCCCACGTCCACGCGACCGCCAGCAGCGCCAGGACGAGTGCGACGATCGCGATGACGAGCGGTGCCTGCATGCGTGCCCTTCCCCCGTTACACTTGGGTCGGAGTATACGACGAACGCGCTCGAAGTCGTGGTGCACACGCACGAGCGCCGGCCGCCCTCATGAAGGTGCGCGGCCCCTCACCGACAGAAGGCGCTCTCGATGGACCCTCGCACACTTGCAGACCTCCTCTCCTCCGTGGCCGCCGGCGAGCTCGGCGTGGATGAGGCCGCCGCCCGCCTCGCGGACCTTCCGTTCGCCGAGGTCAGCTCGGACGGCCGGCTCGTCGCCCGGATCGACCACCACCGCGAGATCCGCACCGGCTACCCCGAGGCGATCTTCTGCCTGGGCAAGACGCCGCAGCAGGTCAAGGCGATCGCCCGCAACATCCTCGAGCACGGCGGCGTGGTCCTGGGGACGCGGGCCACCGCCGCGCACTATCAGGCGGTCGCACAGGTGGCGATGGATGCGCGCTACTTCGAGGAGTCGCAGATCCTGCTGGTCGATCGTCGCGAGGAGCGCCCGAGCGTCGGGCACGTCGTGGTCGCCAGCGCCGGCACCGCCGATCTGGGCGTGGCCGAAGAGGCCGCGGTCTGCGCGGAGGTCATGGGCGACAAGGTCACCAGGCTCTTCGACGTGGGCGTCGCCGGCATCCACCGCCTGCTCGCGGTGCGCGACGTCTTGGCGGACGCCAACGTGATCATCGCAGTGGCCGGGATGGAGGGCGCGCTCCCCTCGCTCATCGCCGGACTCGTGAAGGTCCCAGTCGTGGCGGTTCCCACCAGCGTTGGCTACGGTGCGCACTTCGGCGGCGTGGCCCCGCTGCTCACGATGCTCAACTCGTGCGCCCCCGGCATCGGGGTGGTCAACATCGACAACGGCTACGGCGCAGCCGCCCTGGCATCCAGGATCAACAGAGCAGCGGCCTCAGGCCCTTCGGTGACGGCGGAAGGCGCCGGGTCGCGGAGCGACCGATTGCGAGCGCCGGACGAGACCGAAGGGCTCGACCGAAGCGCGAGCCTCGATCGCGCAGCGAGCCCGGTGTCGCCCGAAGCCCCGGAAGCGGACTAAGACCATGTTCGCCTACCTCGACTGCAGCGCCGGCATCTCCGGCGACATGTTCCTCGGCGCTCTCGTGGGCGCCGGCCTCGCCCCGGACCTCCTGCGCGAGCGCCTCGCCGGACTGAACCTCGACGGTTATTCGATACAGGTGACGGAAGTCCGCCGAGCGGGCCTTCCCGGGACCAAGGTCGACGTCGTGGTCGGCGACGGCCAACGCTCCCGCGATTGGAAGGCGATCCGCACGCTGATCGAGGCCTCGGACCTCGCCGAAGCCACGAAGGCCCGGGCACTCGCCGCCTTCGAGCGTCTCGCCAAGGCCGAGGCCCACGTTCACGGCGTCGAGGTCGACCGCGTGCACTTCCACGAGGTCGGGGCCGTGGACTCGATCGTCGACATCGTCGGTGCCGCGATCGGGCTCACCGAGCTCGGGATCGATGACATGTGGTCGACACCAGTGCGGCTGGGCCACGGCACGGTCATGACGTCCCACGGTGAGCTGACGGTCCCCGCGCCCGCCACCGCCCGCGTGCTCGCCGGACTGCCGGTGTTCGCCGGGGAGCTGCCGGGCGAACTCACGACACCCACCGGCGCGACGATCGTCGCCCAGTTCGCCAGCCGCTTCGCCCCGATGCCGCCGATGCGCGTGACCGCCGAAGGGTGGGGCGCAGGTACGCGCGACCACTCCATCCCGAACCTCGCACGCCTGTCTGTGGGTGCGCTCGAGCTTGGTGGCGGTGGCCTGACAGAGGTGGCGCTGCTCCAGAGCGTCATCGACAACGTGTCCGCCGAGCTTCTCGCAGCCACGCTCGACATCGCCTTGCAGGAAGGCGCCCTCGACGCTTGGTCTGAGCCGGTCACCATGAAGAAGGGCCGCCTCGGCACCGAGGTCACGGTCCTGGCGAAGGTCGAGGACGCCGCACGCCTGACCGAGCTGCTCATGCTGCACACCGGTACGCTCGGCGTGCGGCGCACGCTCACGTGGCGCCAGACCGCCGAGCGGCGTCTGGAAACGGTCGCGACCTCGCTCGGCCTCGTACGCGTGAAGGTGCAGGGTTCCGGCCCGTCGCTCCGCGTGCGTCCCGAGAACGACGACGTGGTCGCGATCGCGCGCACGACCGGCCTCTCGCTCGACAGGGTCGCCCGAACGCTCACCGCAGATGCCGAGGCCGCGCTCCTGGGTCTCGGGACGTGCAGCCCCGACACGACCGGCGAGGGCAGCTAGGCGCCGGGCACCGACCAGGTCCCGTCTTCGCAAGCGAGGAACCCCTCGCCCGCCAGCTCCTCGAGCAGCCCCAGCGCGTCCTCGGCGGCAGCGTCGACATCCGTCGCGTAGTCCTCTGCACACAATCCGGGCCGCGCCAGCACCGCCCGGAGCAGCCGCGCGCGCATCTGCCGCTTCGAGCCCTCGAAACGGCTCTGGCGGGTGTGATGCCTGCTGCGTCGCGAGGGGTTGGTCACGGTGCTCTTGAGGTGCACACCGAAGTCCATCAGCGCGTAGCCCCACCCGCGTGGGTCATCGTGGTCCCACGTGGCCTCGACGATCGGGCGCAGCACGGAGTCGGGAACGTCGTCCGCGTCTGCGAAGAAACGGTGCAGGAAGACGGCGCGCACGTTCGTCTCGATGAATGGCGCGGGCACCTGGAACGCGTAGTCCATGATCGCGGCGGCGGTAGTCGGGCCGATGCCCGGGAACGTGCGCAGCAGGGCCTCGTCGCTCGGCAAGGCGCCCCCGAACCGCTCGGCGGCGATCTCCGCGGTCTTCTTGAGCGCCAGCGCGCGCCGGTTGTACCCGAGTCCCTGCCAGCGCTCCAGCACCGCAGCCAGCGGCGCGGCCGCCAGCGCGTCCAGCGTCGGGAACGCTGCGAGCCACTCCGGGTACCGCTCGAGCACGCGGGCCACCTGCGTCTGCTGCAGCATGACCTCGCTCACGAGCACGGCGTAGGGATCGTCCACCCCGCGCCATGGCATCTCACGCCCGTTCGCGCGGTAGTGGGCCCACACCTCTGCCCGGAAGGCGTCGAGGTCACGGCCCGGAGGAAGGTTCTCGCTGTGTGAGGTCGGCATGCGCCGAGTATACGGTGCGCCGGATCTCGCCGAACGCGTAGGATGAACGACGTGGGGGAATCTGGATGTGGGACACACACGCTTCTCGCTAGGGGGGAACCATGCGCTCGCTTCTCCATCCCGGGTCGGCACTCGCTGCACATGCCGCACCGGTCGCGCCGCGCGCCACAGTGGCCATGCGCGTCGCCCTCGCCGTGCTCTCAACCGTCGCGCTGCTCGGGCTGACCGGCTGCACGCGGCCGGTGGCGTCCCCGACGCCCGCCGGCAACCCCCAACCGGTCACCACCGTCACCGCAGGTCCGACATCCACCGACATCGGCGGGTTCCGGCACCCCACCGCCATCGTCGCGCCCGACGACGGCAGCGGCCGCCTGTTCGTAACCGAGCAGCGCGGGGTGATCAGCGTGGTCCGCGACGGGGCGCTCCTGAAGGCGCCGGCGCTCGATATCAGCGCGAAGGTCGGCTCGTCCGGCTCCGAGCAGGGCCTTCTCGGCCTCGCGTTCCCCAAGGACTTCGCCACCAAGAAGTACGCGTACATCTACTTCACCGACACGTCGGGCACCTCGCAGTTCTACCGGGTGCACGTCAGCGCGTCGTCGCCCGACACGTTCGATCCGGCCACGATGCAGCTCATCCTCACCGTCCAGCAGCCGTTCCCGAACCATAACGGCGGACAGCTCGCGTTCGGGCCCGACGGCTACCTCTACATCGGG
>JAHEXP010000023.1:21817-25349 GCA_023252055.1 Coriobacteriia bacterium | reverse complement strand
CTTCTTCGCCACGGCCTTCTTGGTGGTCTTCTTGGTGGTCGAGCGCTTCTTCCACCCCGACGTCGCGCCGTTGGCGGTCTTCTCGGGGCACTCCGGGTCGATGCAGATCGTCCACGGCCCCTTCTTCGTCGTGATGGTGATCTTGGGAGCGCCGCACGCGGCACACAGGTCCCCGGTCACCACGATCTCGCCGCTTTGCGGAAGCGGATAGGCGACGGGGTGCTCCTTCGGGTCCCAGTTCGCGCACCTCACGTACCGTTTCCCGAACTGCGAGTACACCATGCGAAGTTCGGCGCCGCACTTCGGACAGACCCCGATCGACATCTCGGGGCCCTTCTTCGTGGGGCACTCGGGGCTGAGGCACATGATCGCCGGCCGCTTCTTGAACTGGATGACCTTGATGCGCGGCGCTCCGCACACCTCGCACAGCCCCTCGACCGCCTCGAACTTGGCGTTCTTCGGCAGCGGATACGTCTGGCTGCAGTCCGGATATCCGTTGCAACCGACGAAGTAGCTGCGCGACTTCGGGGCGAACTTGATCATGAGGTCGTGTCCGGAGATCGGGCAGACACCGACCTTCGCGTCCTCGTCAGTCGCGGTCTTGAGCTGCTCAGCCACCTCGTCAACGCGCCCGAGAAGGACGCCGATGACATCGCCCAGCAGGCGGCGGGAGTGCTCGACCACGCGCTCCTGCGTGTCTCGGCCCTCGGCGATGGCGTCCATCTCCGCGTCGAGCTCGCTCGTCATGTCCGGGGTGGTGATGCGCCCTGCGTACGTCGCGAGCGCTCCGATGACCGTGATCCCCTTGCACGTGGGCTCGATCGGCTCACCGGTGACGTACTTGCGGTCCGCGAGGGTCTGGATGATGTCGTGGCGCGTGGCCTTTGTGCCCAGCCCGAGCCGGTCCATCTCCTGGATCAACTTGCCCGCGCTGTAGCGCGCGGGCGGCTGCGTCTGCTTGGCGTCCATCGTCGCACCGAGGAAGTCGAGCGTGTCACCCTCGGCCATCGCCGGGAGCTGCTCGTCCTTCTTCAGGCCGTAATGGTAGACGGCGCGGAACCCCGGCTCGACCACCACGTCGCCCTTGGCCACGAACCGCTGGCCCGCCACGTCGATATCCACACGGGTGGCCTCGATGAATGCGGGGCCCGACAGCGTGGCCAGGAAGCGGCGCGCGACCAGGTTGTAGAGCTTCCACGCCTGACCGTCGAGCTTCTCCGGATCGCCGGCGCCCGTCGGGTGGATCGGCGGATGGTCGGTGGTCTCCTTCGGGCCGCGGGTGGCCTTGAGCGTCCCGCCGGCGATGCGCTTCGCGTGCTGCGCGAACGTGGGGACCTCCGCCAGCGTGGCGAGGATACCCTTGAGATCGAGGCTCGGCGGGTACACCGTGTTGTCGACGCGGGGGTACGAGATGTAGCCGCTCATGTACAGAGACTCGGCCACCTGCATGGTCCGCGCGGGAGACAGGCCCTCATTGGCCGCCACGGCCATGAGCGAAGTGGTGTTGAACGGGACCGGCGGGTCGACTTTGCGGCGTGTGCGCTTCGTCTCCATGACCGTGCCGGATGTGGCGTCCTTCACGGCGTCGAGTGCGGCGAGCGCCTCCGCCTCGGACTTGAACCTGTCGGTCGCGTGCGTCGCCGAGACGGGGATGCCTGCGGCCTCGAACGAACCCTTCACCGTCCAGTAGTCCTCGGGAACGAAGCGGTCGCGCTCGGCCTCGCGGTCGACGATCAGTTTCAGCGTGGGTGTCTGGACGCGCCCGGCGGAGAGCACGTCGCCGAACGGCTTGCGGCTCTTGGTCTGCAGCGCCAGGGTCATGTACCGGGTCAGTGCGGCGCCCCAAGCGAGATCGATCTCCTGCCGGGACTCGCCGGCCTGCGCGAGCTCCTCTGAGATCAGGCCCGGCTCGGCGAACGCGCGCTGGATCTCATCGCGGGTGATGGCCGAGAAACGGACGCGAGAGACCGGCACCGTCTTGTTCACTTCGCGGACCATGTCCCGCGCGTCGGCGCCGATGAGCTCGCCCTCGCGATCGAAGTCGGTCGCGATGATGACGTCGTCGGCCTTCTTCGCGAGGCTCTTGAGCGAGCGGATGAGACCGGCTTCCGCAGGCGACTTCAGGATCGGAGCGTCGACGAGCACCGGCAGCGTCTCGAGGGACCACTTCTTGAGGTTGACCGGGGCGGCGCTGGCCGCGGCGGGCTTCTTGGGATCGACGGCGACCACGCCGCCGTCCGAGCGCACGGTCACCTGCTCCGGGAAATCGACACCGAGGATGTGGCCCTTGAGCCCGATGGAGACCCACTCCTCGCCGTCGGCTCCCTTGAAGGTGTAGACGGGTGTGGTGTAGACCTTGTCGACCTTCGACGCACCTACCGCGAGGATCTCGGCGATGCGTTTGGCCGCGATGTTCTTCTCTGAGACGACAAGCCGCACGGGGTGCGTCCTTCCTTGGGGCCGGCGATGAGGCCGTGGCCGGGGACTCTTCCTACAGGCCGATCTCGGCCGAGGAGGCCTGCATGGCGGCCAATGATAGCGTCAGGAACTCTTCTCTCGTCAAACCGATCTCTGTACAACTGTCCATCTGTTCGCGGCTCGCGCCCCGGGCGAACGCCTTCTCTTTCCAACGCTTGAGAAGGCTGCGCACCTCCACCGCACCCAGATCGCGGTCGGGTCGCACGAGCGCGGCTGCCACGATGAACCCGGTGGTCGGGTCGGCCGCGTACAGGGCCTTGTCCATCAGCGACTCGCGCACCGCATGCCCGGCGTGTCCGAGGATGGCGTGGACGATGCGATCGTCAACGAGACCGGTGAGCTCCTTGGCCGTCACGATGCCGTGACGTGCGGGGTCGTCGGCGGTCTCGGCGTAATCGAGATCGTGCAGGAGCCCCGCGAGCTCCCACCCCTTCACCTCGTCCTCACACAGTCCGAAGTGCCGCGCAAGCGCACCCATGATGAGTTCCACGGCGACGCTGTGGTTCACGAGGTTGCGCGACGGGATGCGCGCGTCGACGAGCGCGAACGCCTCACTACGGTCCATCGGCGAACCCTCCAGCTCCACGTAGGCCACTCCGCCGTCAGGTCCGGCGACGATGCGTTACATGGTATGACCCTCGTCAAGGGGGACCGTCGACGGGCGGTATCCGCCGCGCGGTGAGCGCAGCGAACTCGCGCGCGCGGCATCGGTGCCCGCGCAGCGAGGCTTGCGACCGCCGGCGGAGACTACAGGCTCCGCCGAAGCGGGAGCCGCCGAGCGAAGCGGGCGCCGATGCCGCGCGCGCCAGGCCCCCTAGGACCGCGCCGCCGCCACGCGTGCAGCCAACCACGCCGCCCACTCGCCGACGCCTTCACCGGTCTTTGCGCTCATCCGGAAGATCGGCGCCGTCCCGTTGAGCCGGCGGACCGAGTCGACGAACTCCGTCTCATCGAAGTCGAAGAACGCCGCCGCGTCCACCTTGTTGAGCAGCACGGCGTCAGCCTGAGCGAAGATCCCCGGGTACTTGAGCGGCTTGTCGTGCCCCTCGGGCAC
>JAHEXP010000023.1:0-21717 GCA_023252055.1 Coriobacteriia bacterium | reverse complement strand
GCCTCGCTCGCGTCGATGACGGCGCGCAGCACCTCCTGCGTGACTCCCATCTCGTGCACGGGATCAGGCCGGCTCTGCTGCGGTGGCGTCGTCCTCGTCGACCGCAGGCGCGTTCTGGGCCTTGATCTTGCGCGCCAGGAACAGGCGGCACGCAAGCAGGCTCGCCTCGTAGAGGACGATCATCGCGATGGCAAGGGCGCCCATGCTGACCGGCGACCAGTCCGGGGTGATCATCGCGGCGATGATCGTGATGGCCACGTACACGAACCGCCAGTTGTCGCGCAGGACGCGGTACGGAACGAGCCCGAAGTAGACGAGGTAGAAGACGATGACCGGCACCTGGAAAGCCACGCCGAAGCCGAGCAGGAAGAACTCGACGACGGAGAGCATGTCGCCCGCCTGCGGCATGAACTTCATGATCGTGCCGGTCTGGTCCGCCAACCACGCGAAACTCGCCGGCAGGATGATCCAGTAGCACAGCCAGACACCGGCGGCGAACAGGATGACCATCGCGAAGAACGTGGGCAGCACCCACTTGCGCTCGTTGGCCTTCAGCGCCGGCAGCAGGAAGCTGAGCAGCTGCCACGCGATGATGGGGCTGCTGAGCACGATCGCCGACCAGAACGCGAGGCCGAACCTGACCATCATGGGGTCGAGCACTCCGAGCGCGACCGGCTGGCCGCCCTTGAGGATCGGCCACACGGGCGCGAGCACGAACCGGTAGATCGGATCGGTGAAGAAGTAGGCCGCCACGGTCATCACGCTGATGACGGCGAAGAGCAGGAAGGCGCGCTTCCTCAACTCGTCGAGGTGGCTCAGGAACGGCATGCGTGCGGGTCCGATGGGCATGGTGTGTCGGAGGAAAGGGCCGGGCGCCCTACTCCTCGCCCTCCTCGCCCGACTCGTCGGCGCAGGGGACGACGGCCACAGGCTCAGCGGCCTCGGCCTCCCCGGCCGGCTCGGCTGCAGGAACGTCTGCCGTCGCAGCGGACTTCTCGATGAGCGCCTGGGACGCGGCGCCCGCCTTCGCGATCCGCTGTTCCACGGTCATCTCGTCCTTTGTGGGGCCCTCCGCGCGCGAGATCTCCATGCGGATCGTGGACTCCATGATGTCTTTGTACTTGTTGAACTCGCGCGTGAATCGGCCCACCGTGCGCGCCAGCTGAGGGATCTTGTCCGGCCCGAACAGCAGCAGCGCGATGACGACGATTATGAGGAGCTCTTGGCCTCCGAGGGTGAACATGCGGCCTCTTTACGCCCCCAGAGCTTCGTCGAGCGTGGCGTGCAGGGAGAAGACACGGTCGAGGCCGGTGATGCGCAGGATGCGTCCCACCGTCTCATGACCGGAAACGACCCGCATGTCTCCTCCGGCCTCGCGCGCGCGCCGCAGCGCACCCACAAGGACGCCGAGTCCCGACGAGTCGATGAAGCCCACGCGGTCGAGGTCGACGACGAGCAGCTTGCACCCGTCGGCGGTGGCGGCGGCCAACGCGCTCTTCAGGGCGGGGGACGTGTAGATGTCCACCTCGCCGGCGATCGTCACGACGCAGGCGTCGCCCACCTGGGCGGTGCCGATCTCCAACTCCATTGCCGTCCACCTCGCATCCATCATCGCGGTCCGCAGGCGTACAGCCGACATTGTAGCGTTCCGCCGCCGAAACGGCGCTGTGAGGATTGTGAGCATTCGTGGGGCATATACGGTGCAGCCCGACTCGTCCCGCGCGCGGCCCATGTCACGAGGTGAAACGTGCCCGCTTCGATATCGACCGACGAGCGTCCCGGCGCCTGGGTCCTGACCGCGCGCGGAGAGCTCGACTACGCGGACTGCGCCAACTTCCGCTCACACGTCGACCGCGTGCTGCGTGCCATGCCGGCGGCGTGCATCGTCGACCTGTCGGGCATCGATTACCTCGACAGCTCGGGACTCGGGCTGCTGCTGAGCCTGTACCGGGAGTACGGGTCCGCCGGCGGCAAGCTCGTTCTTGTGGCGAGTGAGACGGTGGACGGGATCCTCGATATCACGCGGCTCGACAACCTGTTCGACACCGCCGACGACGTCGAGAGCGCGCTGGCGAGCGTCGAAGGCTGACGGCTCTGGAAGCCCGCGGCGCGCACCCGTGGCGCGCGCCGCGAAACACCCTGCTCCGAACCCAGGCTACTTGCTGAGGGCCGCGATGTTGTCCTTCGCGTTCTGGGCCAGCTCGCCGGTCGGCGCCGCCGTCAGATACGCCTGGTACGCGGCGATGGCCTTCGCCTTGTCGCCCGCGGCGCCGTAGTAGTTGCCGAGGTTGAACAGGTTCTGAGCGAGCGTCGGATCGAGCGTCCTCGCCTTCTCGCCCGCCGTGATAGCCGCGGTGGTCTCGCCCGAGTAGAAGAGCGTGATGGCGTAGTCGCCGAACACCGGCGCGTCAGTGGCCTTGACCGCCACCGCGCGGGCGAAGTACGTGCTGGCCTTGGCCCACAGCGGGTTGTCCAGCGGCGAAGCGTTCGGCGTCAACTGCTGGATCTCGTATGCGTACCCGAAGTACGAGTCGCCCTGCGCGACCAGCAGGTCGTAGCTCGCCGGGTTCACGGTCAGCGATGCCTCGCGGGCGTTGATCGCAGGCGTCCACTTGAGCGCGATCGTCTGCGTGGTCTCCGTGGTGGGCGTCGACGTGGTCGTCGTCGAGCCGCCGGGCAGCAGCGGCGCCGCGACCGAGCACGATGAGATGCCCGCGATCCCGGCGAAGCCGATCCCGAGGACGAACGTCGCAGCGAGCATGATGATCCCCGTCTTCATGAGCGGGGAGGTGCGGGACTTGTCGATCGCCATGGGGCCTCCAGTGCTGTCTTAAGGCGACGCCGCGGGCGGGAGCCGACCGTTCGGCTGCGCCCTCGTGCCGTGATTGACCTGCGGGTGCTACTTGGTGGCGTCAGCGCTTCCGGTCGACGGGACCGAGATCGGCGGATGACCGGCCGGCAGTCCCTGCTGGACCTGGTCGCTCGTAAGCGAGCTCGGCTGTGTCGTGGGCGCCGTGGTGGATGCCGCAGGCGTGGCGGTCGACGCCGCGGGAACCGACGCCTTGCCCATCGCGTTCCCCATCAGGAAGCCGAGGATGGCGCCGAGCAGCAGGCCGACGACGCCGACGAGGCTCGCAACCGCCCACGTGGTCGACTGGTCCGCGAAGGACTCGGAGGAGGCAGGCGCAGACGCGGTCACCGGCGCAGCGGCCGTCGATGACGGCTTCGCCTTGGTGCCCTTGGCGGCCGGCTTCTTGTTATCGGGCTCTTCGTCGAAGAAGTCCTGATCGCTCACGTGCGTCCCTACCTTCCGACCGCCGCCTCACAAGCGAAAAGCGGCTCGCATGACCCGCCCCGCGAGCTTGCGGAGCGGCTGACAGACCGGGCGGTATCATAGCACGCTGCCGCACGGATCCCGGCCCCCTGAGCAGGCGCGGGCGACGGATGGCGACCCCTCGCGCACCGGTTCCTAGCTGCGGAGTTTCACCCGGGACTCGCGTGCGCGCGCCAGTGCGCGCTGCTTGTCGACGCTCATGTACTCGCCGGCGTCGAACAGTATCCGGCCGGCCACCATCGTCATGCCGACGTCCTTCTGGTTCGCCGCATGCACGAGCGCACTGTAAGGATCGGCTGTCGGGACCATGTGCGGGCTGGTCGACAGGTCGATCGCGATGATGTCAGCGCGCTTCCCCACCTCCAGCGACCCTATCTCATCCTCGAGGCCGAGCGCCCGCGCTCCCCAGATCGTTGCGAGCCGGATGAACGTGCGCGCGGTGAAGTAGCGGTAGAAGTCGTGTTCGTTCGACACACCGCGCTGCAGGAGCAGGCCGATGCGCATCTCGTCGAAAGGGTCGACGGTGTTGTTGGAGGCGGGTGAGTCGGTGCCGATGCCGACGGTCAGGCCGTGCTCGAAGAACTGCCTCAGGGGCGCGATGCCCATGCCGAGCTTCGCGTTGCAGCGCGGGCAGTGGGCGATCGACACGCCGTGCTCGGCCAGGGCGACGATGTCGGACTCGTCGACGTGCACGCAATGGACGGCCAAGAGGCGCGGGACCTCGAACAGGCCCCACTGCAGCACGTAACGCACTGGGCTCACGCCCGTGGGCAACCACGCGACGTCGCTCCACCCGGATTGCTCCCGGAAGTCCTGGGCGAGAGCGCTCGAACCGTAACGGACGAAATCGTACTCGTCCTGGGAGCCGGCGAGGTGGATCGCGGCCGGCAGGTTCTTGGAGATGGCGAGGTCCGCGGCGGCGCGGAACAGCGTGGGGTGGCAGGTGTAGGGCGAGTGCGGTGCGATCCCGACCTCGATCGGGGACCCGGCCGCCTTTGCCTGCCATGCATCGATGTCCTCGGTAGCGTGCGCGATGCGCCCCGCGACCTTGGACTTGTCCATCGTCGAGACCTCGCGGTAGAACACGCCGGCCAGTCCGGCGTCCTTCGCGGCGACGAGCGAGTTGCCCGACGTCGTGATGTCCGCGACGGTGGTGATGCCGCTGCCGATCGCCTCCATGGCGCCGAGCACCGCGGAGTCCTGCCAGTCCTGCGAGGACAGGCGCTGTTCCTTCTGCTGCACCTGCATCTTCCATGCGGTGTAGGGAACGTCGTCGACGGCTCCCCGGAAGACCGAATACTCGAGGTGCGTGTGCAGGTCCACGAACCCCGGCATGAGCACGGCGAGGCCGAAGTCACGCACCGGCTCATCAGGGTGCGCGGCGGTCAGCTCCGCGCGCGTCCCGACGGCGACGATGCGGTCCCCCCGCACGAGAACGGCCCCGTCCTCGATGTGGGACGAAGAGACCGGGAGGACGTATCTCGCGGTGAGGAGCATCTGGCTCGGCCTTCCTAGGGTCGCGCGGGTGTCCGCGCGGCGGGCGTCCATGCCACCGAAGTGTAGCGCGCCGCGGGCGTGCGCCCCGTGAGGGCCGCGGGCGTCAGCAGGCCGCCGAAGGCGGATCCGCCGGGCGCGACCTCACTTGACGGCTGTGTGTATCGCGACCACGCCGAACGTGAGGTTGCGCCACGACACCTCGCGGAACCCGGCGGCCCGAAGCTCCTCGGCGAGCGCTTCCTGCGCCGGAAAGCAGCGGATCGAGCGGTTGAGGTAGACGAATGAGGCGCGGTCGCGTGTGAGCATACCGCCGATCAGCGGGATCCCCACGTTCAGGTAGAAGTGGTACAGGGCGCGGAACGGGGCGAACGGCGGGCGCGAGAACTCCAGCACCACGTAGCGGCCGCCGGGCTTGAGCACGCGCAGGACCTCGCGGAAGTTCGCCGCGCGGTCGGGGAAGTTGCGGACCCCGAACGCGACGGTCACAACGTCGAAGGCAGTGTCTTGCAGCGTGAGTGCCTGTGCATCCTGTACCTCGAACCGCAGCGCGGTCGGACCGTCGTATGCCGCTCCCTTGCGAGCGGCCACCTCGAGCATCTCCGGAGAGAAGTCGGTTCCCAGCACGGACGCCGGCCTCCCCTGCTTCGCGAGCGCGAGCGAGAGGTCGCCGGTCCCCGCAGCCAGATCGAGCACGGCGGAAGCCGGGGTCAGGCCGGCGCCGCGCACCAAGTTGCGGCGCCACAGCCGGTCGATCCCGAACGAGGCCACGGCGTTGAACGCATCGTAGCCCGGAGCGATGCTGGCGAATATCGAGCGGACCCGCTCGGTGTTCGTCAGCCCGGACGCAGCGTTGTCGATCTCGTCACAGGTCTTGGCCACGTCACGCACCCGCCTTCGGGACATCGGATCCGCCGGGCCGGTCAGAGAGCTCTGACGGCTCGAAGCGCTGCTTGCGCGTGAGGATGGCGAGGTTCTCCGAGAACCAGAGCTTGATGACGTTGACCACGTGGTACAGGCCCGCCTGCCGCGGCCACTCGAGTTCGCTCTTCTCGCACACCGTGGACTCGTTGAGCAGGTCGACCTCGTGCCGGAAGTCCTCGAGACGAGCGGCTCGCAGCGCGGGGTCGCCCGCGACGATATCGTCGATCTTGGCCATTGCCACGCGCGCCTCGCCGATCCGGCGCTCGGTAGTCGCCGCCACCGCCGGGTCGATCGCGCCCACCGACGCCTTGACGCGGTTGACGTCGATCGCGGCCTGGTAGGTGGTGTCCACGAGATCGCCGGCGCTCAGACAATCGCTCTCGTAGTTCATGATGTGGCGCCACGACGGCTCCAGCAGCAACTGGCGGTGTTCCTCAAGGGTGTGGGCGCGCAGCTTGTAACCGTACTTCGCCGGGTCGTCGAACACGTGCGAACCCGGATCGAGGAACGGGGCCATCGGCGAGATGAACGGGAGCAGCCGCTTGTCGTTGCCCGTGCGCTCGTAGAGACCGCGCACATACTCGCCGGTCTCCAGGACGCTTTCAGCGGTCTGCGACGGGATACCGGTCATGAAGTAGAGGTCGAAGCGCTTGCATCCGTGGCGCAGCGCGGCGCGGATCGACTCCTCGACCTGGGCGGTCGTGTAGTGGCTCTTGCCGAACGCCGCGCGCACCGCGTCGTCGTGGCTCTCCACCGATATCTCCACCGAGTAGTCCGGCAGGTGCTCGTCGAGGAACGCGTAGAACTCCTCCGCCGGCGGGCGGAAGAACTCGAACCCGATCGGGTTGCGAAGCCCGATCCGGCCCAGGCCCTTCACGAACGCCTCGATATAGTCGGGGCCTGCCTGGAGGAAGTCGTTGAGCACGAAGATCGGACCCGGGATGTACTTCTGGATGTGGCCGATGTCGTGCACGAGCAGTTCCGGGTCGCGGAAGGCCACGCGGTCGCGGCCGAAGTGCTCGCGGAAGCTGTAGGCGCTCCCGCCGCACGTGGCGCAATCGTGCGTGCAGCCGCGGCAGGTCAGCGACGCGCACACCGGGTAGTTGAGCCAGTCCTTGAACGGGACGGAGCCCATCATGTCGCGGTAGCGGATGACGCCCCGCATCGCGAACGAGTAGTCGAGCGAGATGTCGTTCATGTCCGCGGGGACCCACGAGAGCTCGTTGACGTTGACCGAGCCGTCGGGGCCCTTCCAGGTGAGGTTGGGGATGTCGCCGACGTTGCCGTGCCCGCGGATCGCAGCCATGAGCCGCCGCAGCGGCTCCTCAGTGGAGTCCCCGCGCAGCACGTAGTCGATCCACGGGTACGAGGCGAGCTCCTCATGGAAGAAGCTCGACGTCAGACCGCCGAAGATGACCGGCGTGTTCGGGTGGTACTTCTTGCAGATCTTGGCGATCTCGACCGACCCGTGGGCATGCGGCATCCAGTGCAGATCGATCCCGAATGCGACCGGGTCCATCTCGCGGATCGCCTTCTCCACGTCGAAACCGGGGCGGTTCAGCATGAGAACGGCGAGGTTGACGATGCGCGCCTTGTACCCGTGACGCTCGAGGTACTCCGCCATCGTGGTGAAACCGAGCGGGTACATCTCGAACGCGGGCGTCGAAGGGACCATGTCGGATACCGGCCCCGACATGATCGAACGCTCGCGGAAGTCGTACACGGACGGGGCGTGCAGCAACACCAGGTCGATCCGGGACATACGCGCTGTTCCTTTCGAGGGACGGCCGCGTGCTACGGGGTGGTCGTCCCGCTGGGCGAGGCGCTCATCGAGGCCTCGACCGCTTTGAGAGCATCGGACCAAGCGGTATTGCCCGGCTCGAGCTTCAGCAGGTACGTGTACTGGGCGGCCGCATCCGCGAACCGACCCGCGCGCGTGAGCAGTTGCGCATAGAACAGGTGGACATCGGTGTAGTTCGGATCCATGTTCAGGGTGGCCTCGATCGTCGTGATCGCGCCGGCAGAGTCGCCGTTGGACGCTTGGGCGACCGCCTTCTGCAGGCGCACCCCCGGCCCGAACGGCTCGACCTCGATTCCCTTGTCGGCGATCTCGATCGCCTTGCCGAAGTAGGTCGGGTCGAAGTAGCTGCCGCCCTGGTTGTAGAGCGCGGCTAGGAACAGGTAGTTGTCGTACTCGGTGGGAACGATCGAGATCGTCTGCTTGTACGTATCCTCGGCCAGCGTGAAGGCGCCCTTGGCCTGGTCGAGGGCGGTGGTGGGGTCCTTGCCGGCCTGCTGGTCGGTGTTGGCCTGCGTCATCCAGCCGGCGATCTGGCCCTCGTACGCTTTGCCGAGCATGGACCGGTAGATGTCGTTGTACGGGTTGAGCGCGATCGCGGTCTTCGTCAGCGAGATCGCATCCTCGCTCGCGCTGGGGAACTGCCCGCGCAAGAAGAAGTTGTCGGCGCTGATGAACACGATGTTGCCGACGAACCCGAGGGAGAGCGCGGCGATCAGCAAGGTGCCGACGATCGCTCCCCAAGCCGGTGCCTGGTGCTCTTCCTCCCGCGCGGTCGGCGACACCACGATGGCGAGCGAGAGCCACAGGAACACGGTCGAGCCGGTGACCGACAGGCCGGTGAACAGGTGGAGGATGTAGCCGATCGCCGCGGCCCAGAAGCCGGCGATGACGAGACGCTCGGTGCCCTTGCCGCGCGCGAACGCGTTCGGGGCGCCGAGCCACAGCGCCCAGCCGAACATGCCGTACAGCAGCAGGAAGCCGATGATGCCGATGCCTGCCATGAGCTGCAGGGGGTAGTCGTGCACGTTGTCGGCCACCGACAGGTAACCGGCGTCCTTCACGTACGCGAGAGGCTTGTACTTCGGGAACACGAGCCGGAACGTGTCCGCCCCGAACCCGAAGATCGGCCGCGCCTTGATCGCGTTGATCGCGGCCTGCCAGATCTCGAACCGGGTCAGCGCGCTGCCCTCTGAGAACTTGAAGATCGAGGCCAACCGCTGGCCCACGTTCAGGATGGGGTTCGCGTTCGACAGCGAGCGGGCCACGAGCGCGGCGCCGCCGACTCCGGCGAGTCCGGCGAAGCTCCAGTCGACCGCGTTGAGACGGGGCCGGGCGAGGATCGCCGCGACGAGCATGACCAGCAGCGCCAGAGCGCCGCCGAGCCACGCGCCACGGACGTACGCGGTGATCCATGCGGCCACCGTCACCAGGAAGGTCGCCCAGTAGAAGATGCGCCACCGCTTCATGGGTTCGCTGAGCGCCAGAGAGACGCTGATGGCCAACGGGAAGATCAGGAACCCGCCGAGCAGGTCCGGGTTGCCGAAGGTGGAGAAGCCGCGGTTCGCCTCGAACGGGAGGTTCGCGCCCCATGAGATCGGGTCGAGGCCCAGGTACTGCAGGACCCCGTAGCCCGCGACGATGATGCTCGAGAACATGAACGTGCGCGCGATCGAACGGATCCGGCTCGGACGGTCGACGATCTGGACCACCAGGAAGTAGACGATCGCGTAGGTCACGAACGAGAAGAAGCCTTCGAACCGGCGGTACTTGCCGAAGATCGCGGTGGCGGGGCTGATCGATGTGAAGCTCGTCACCAGCACCCAGCCGAGGAAGCCGACGATGAGCCAGTCGAGCTTCGTGCGGCGCAGCTTCCCACCCTTGAAGAAGAACTGGAACGACCAGGCCGCGAGCCCGCCGAGCGCGCACGCGCGCATCACGAATACCTTCACGATGTCGAACTGGTCGTAGGTCAGCGGCAGCATCTGCCCGCCCGCGACGAGGCGGCCCAGCCAGTTGAAGTTGCTCATGGCGACCGGCACCAGGAACACGAGCAGGTGCAGGCAGATCCAGATGATGCGGTCGGTACCGCTCATCCCCGCGGTCGCAGCAGGGCCTGACGCGGTGCGCGCGGGCTTGACCTGCGCCCTCGCCGCGGCCTTGGCCGCAACGCTCTGCGCCGCGCGTGACTGCGTCTTACCGGCCTTCTTGGGGCTGGCCTTCGCGGGCGGCTGAGCGCCGGACGCGCCCTTCGAGGAGGGGCTGGATGCCACGGGGTTTCCCTTCTAGCGGGCGCCGCGACCGGTGAGCACGACGCGAACGGTGTCGGCCACGATGCGCACGTCCATGAGCAGGTTCTGGTGATACATGTAGATCAGGTCGTACTTTAGCTTACGTTCCGGCGTGGTCGCGTACCCGCCGCTGACCTGCGCGAGCCCGGTCGCACCGGGCTTGATCCGGAACCGCTCCCGGTACCCCGGGATCTCGCGGACGAACCCTTCGATGAAGAACGCCCGCTCCGGCCTCGGGCCGACGAAGCTCATGTCGCCCACGAGGATGTTGAGCAGCTGCGGCAGTTCGTCGATCCGATAGCGCCGGAGGAACCTTCCCACCGGCGTGATGCGCGGGTCTTCCTCTTCCGCGAAGACGGGGCCGCTCGTCGCCTCAGCGTCGCGGACCATCGTCCGGAACTTGTGCACCCTGAACGGCTTCATGTCCTTGCCGAGCCGGTCCTGGCTGAACAGCACCGGCGCTCCCGAGGAGAACAGGACCGCCAGGCCGGCGAGCAGCAGCACCGGACTCAGCACCACCAGCAGCAGCAAAGAACCGACCACGTCGATGATCCGCTTGAGCGTCGTGTACCACTGCGGCGAGCGGTGCGTGATCTCCATGAGCGGGATGTCGGAGACGATGCTGTCGACCTCGCCGATGAAGATCTCGTAAAGCTCCGGCACGACGTCGACACGCACGTTGGACTCGCCCGAGAGCGTGATGTCCTCGACGAGCTCACGCAAGGCCATCGGAGACGCCACGATGACCCGGTCCACAGAGTTCTCCGCGACGAGTCTGCGCAGGTCGTGAACGGATCCGAGGACCGGCGGCGAACCTTCAGGCCGCGTCGCACCCGGTGCGCCGTCCTCCTCGCGCGCCACCATGCCAACGACCCGGTAGCCCCACTTCGCACGACGTGAGAGCTCTCCTGCGAGTTCCGTGGCGAGGGCGCCGGTGCCGACCACCAGTACGCGCTGCTCCGGCCAGCGGATGGGTGTGATTCGCGTGGACAGCGTGCGCCAGCCCACCAGCAGGAGCATCTGGAGCGGCCAGGCGATGAGGATGACAAGGCGCGGGAACGCGTCGAATGCGCGCCCTGACAGTTGCAGGATCCCGAGCGTGAGCAGCAACGCGAGCGTCGAGGCGCTCGCCGCGCCGCGCACGACCGCCCACAGCCCCTCGACGCGCTCCGCGTCGTAGAGACCGTAGACGTATGCGGCGACGACGAACACGAACGTCAGGTACGGGGCGAGCGTGAGGAACGGCGCCACGTTGAACGCGGGGATGGAGAATCCGAACCGCAGCGCGAAGGCAGCGACGACCGCCGCGTTGTACGCGACGATATCGAAGATCACCGAGACGATGACAAAGCGGGTGCGGGACATGTCTACGAGCGCCTTCCGGCTGCTGTCAGCACCTCATCGTAGACCGCGAGCGTGCCGTCGACCATCGCCTGAACGCCGAACGTGGTCAGGGCCCGCTCCCGCGCGTGCGCTCCCATGCGGGCCCTCAGCGCGTCGTCGCCCAGCAGCTGCCTCAGAGCGGCCGCCAATGCGGCGGCGTCTCCGACGGGAACCACGAGCCCGGTCTCGCCGTCGCGGTTCACCCAGGGCACGCCGGTGGGCAGGTCGGTGCTCACGACCGGTGTGCCCGACGTGTGGGCCTCCAGCTGCACGAGGCCGTACGCCTCGCTGCGCGCGACGCTGGGGAGGCAGAAGACGTCGGCGGCCCGGTACCACGCGGCGAGCTCGGCATCGTCGACCGGCTCGATGAACGTCACGCGCTCCGTGATGCCGAGTGCGGCGGCCTGGGCACGGAGCTCGCCCTCGAGCGGGCCGTTGCCGATCAGGACGACGTCCGCGTCCACGTCGGCCATGGCATCGAGCAGCACGGAGACGCCCTTGTAGTAGATGAGGCGCCCGACGAACAGCACCACCGGCCGCGCGTGCCCGGCCCGCAGTGCCGCCGCGCGCGCAAGCGTCTCCGGCGTGGGGGCGAACCGTTCGGTCTCGATCGCGAGCGGCACCACGCGGCACTTGTCCGCATACGGCGCCAGGACCTCGCTGTTCTCGATCATCGGCGGCGAGCCGACGATGATGCGGTCCACGCGGTCGAGCACACGGCGCAGGATCGGCCGGTAGGCGGCGCCCAGCACACGCTGACGCACGATGTCGCTGTGATAGGTGAGCACGGACGGGCCCGGCGCGCCGGCCATGAGCCAGCTGACCTCTCCCCAGGGGTACGGGAACATCAGGTGGAAGAGGTCTGGGCGATGCGGGGACGCTGCCGCGGCTCGGATGGCGGCGGGCATCCCCGGGGCCACCGGCGTCGAGGCATACGCGAAAGTCCGGCCCATTCGCAGCACGTCGACGCCATCCACCTGCTCCCGAAGCGTGGTCGGGCCCTCGTTGGCGACGATCGCGTCCGCCGATATCCCGTCGCGCTGCGCCAACCCTGCGGCGAGCATGGACAGGTGGTGCTCGACCCCGCCCAGGTGCGGAGGCCAGTAGTACTTGTTCACGAAGGTGACACGCACTGCCGCGGCTCCCCTATCCGGCCCGGTGGGCCATGTCACGGCCCGCGGCCAGAAGGTCGTCCACGACGCCGGCAGACGACGCCTCGGCGTAGATACGTACGAGTGGCTCGGTTCCCGAGGCCCGCATGAGCAGCCATGCGTCGTCCGGAAGCAGGAACTTGATCCCGTCCGCTCGCACGATCTCGCGCACCGTCAGACCGGCTACCTCGGCGGGAGCGAGCGAGGCCCACGAAGCCACGAACGCGTCCTTCACGGCAGGATCGAGCCGCAGGTCGTTGCGTCCGTATTCCATCGGGCCGGTGAGGGCGAGCAGGTCGTCGACGAGCGCGCCGAGGCCACATGCGCGCACCGCCATCATCTCGGCGAGCAGCAGCGCCATGAGCAGCCCGTCGCGCTCGCGCACGTGAGCGGGGATGCCGATGCCACCGGACTCCTCGCCGCCCAGGAGAACGTCGCCCTTGAGCATCTCCTCGTAGATCCACTTGAAGCCGACGGGGGTGGTCGTGACCGTGGTGCCAAGAGAGGCGGCGAGGCGGTCGACGATGACGGAGGTGGACAGCGTCTTCACGATCCGGCCGGACATGCCGCGGTCCTCGATGAGGTGGCGGGCCACCAGCGCCAGGATCCGGTGCGGGTTCACGAAGGCACCGGTGGAGTCTGCTGCACCGATGCGATCGGCATCCCCGTCGGTGATGAACGCGGCGTCGAGGCCGTGAGCCCGCACGAGTTCGCGTACCTCGTCGATGTGCGGCGGGATCGGCTCGGGATGCAGCCCGGCGAAACCGGGGTTCGCTTCGGCGTGGATCTCGGTGACCTCCACGCCTACGGCGCGCAGTGTCTCAGCGAGGTACGTGCGGCCGGCGCCGTAGAGCGGATCCACGGCGACCTTGAGGCCGGCCGCGCGGATCGCATCGCCGTCGACGAAGGCCCGCAGGGCAGTGAGGTACGGCCCCATGATGTCGACCATCGCCACCTCGCCGAGACCATCCGGCTCGTCGTCGCGCAGCTGCGCCTCGACGCGGTCGGTGAACGACACCGGCGACGCGCCGCCGTCCTGCAACCTGATCTTGAACCCGAGGTACGGCGCAGGGTTGTGGCTCGCCGTGAGCATCACGCCGCCCACGGCCTCCTCGTCGTGCGCGACCGACCAGCACAGCGCGGGCGTCGGGCAGTAGGCGTCGGAGAGCTTCACGGCCAACCCGTGGCCGGCGAGCACCTCGGCCGCCGCCGCGGCGAACGCCGGGGCCTCGAACCTCGTGTCGTATCCCACGACGATCGTGCCACCAGGGTGGTCGGCCGAGAACACGCGCCCGGTGGCGTCGGCGACCCGGCGCAGGTTCGCGTACGTGAAGTCGTCACCGATGACGGCGCGCCAACCGTCGGTGCCGAAATGGATGGGCGAAGCGGGACCTGGCATGAGCGAGCGCTCCTTCACGTCACGGTGGCGAGCGGCGACGCCATTCTAGCGGACGATGCGCCGCTCCTGCGGCGGTCGCAGTACCGGCCGCCTGCGCCGAAGCGTTCCTTAGCCCTCCCGGTCCCAGTCGTCCTCGAGGCGCTCGATATCGTCCTCGCCGACATAGGAGCCTGCCTGCACCTCGATGAGCCGCAGCGGGCCCCCGGTGCGGTTCTCCAGGCGGTGCAGCTCTCCGAGCGGGATGAACGTGCTCTCGTTGCAGGCGAGCTCGAACACCGCCGCACCGCAGGTCACCGTCGCCGTGCCCTCGATGACGACCCAGTGCTCGGTGCGCTTGGCGTGCCGCTGCAGACTCAGGCGGGCGCCAGGGGTGACCTCGATGAGCTTGAGGTGGAACCCGTCGCCCGCGAGCAGGCTCGTCCACGACCCCCACGGCCGCAGGCTCACCTTCGGCTGCGTCACCTCGGGGGCCCCGACCGCCTTGAGCGCCTCGAACACGAGCCGCACGTCCTGCACGCGGTCCTTCGGGAGCACGAGTGTCGCGTCCGCCGTATCGACGACCACCATGTCGTGCAGGCCGAGCGTCGCCACGAGCCGGCCGGTGGAGTACACGATCGAGTCCCGGCTGTCGATGTCGATGCCCGGACCGATGCGAACGGTCCCGAGGGCGTCGGCGCGCGCCGCCTCCTCAAGTGCCAACAGCGATCCCACGTCGTTCCAGTCGAGCGAGGCGGGTATGACCACGACGCGGCGGGAACGTTCCATCACCGCGTAGTCGATCGACACCGACGGCAGCGTCGCGAAGCGCTCGCGCGCCTCATCGGAGTGCCGGGCGGTGGTGGGCTGCGCGACGAGCCAGCGGCAGACGTCCACGATCCGCGCTCCGTCGGCCCCGGCGGCCGCCAGTTCCTCCAGAAGTGTGGACGCGCGCATCACGAAGATGCCCGCGTTCCAGACGTAGCGGCCGCTTTCCACGTACGCCGCCGCGCGCTCCGCGTCCGGCTTCTCGACGAACTCGACGGCCGCATGAGGGACGGCCGCTCCGACCGTGAACGCAGGGAGCGCCTCCCCGACCGCGATGTAGCCGTAGCCGGTCTCCGGGCGCGTCGGCGTGATGCCGATCGTGACGAGGTAGCCGGACTCCGCGGCCGTCCGGGCGGCCTCGACGCACGCCGCCCATGCCTCCCCGTCCGCCAGCAGATGGTCGGACGGAAGGACGACCATGACGGAATCCGGGTCGGCCGCTTCGAGTGCGGCCGCTGCAAGGGCGATGGCCGGCGCCGTGTTGCGGGCGAGGGGCTCCTGGAGGTAGGTGACCTCGCGCAGCGAGGGATCCGGCTGCGACGTCAGGTGATTGCGCAGTTCGTCGAAGAGCCGCTCGCTGGTGACGACCATCACGCCGGACCCGCCACCGGTGAACGGCAGTATGCGGTGGATGGCCTGCGAGATCAGGGACTCCTGCCCGAACACGGTGAGGAGCTGCTTCGGGTTCAGTTCGCGTGACAGCGGCCAGAAGCGCTGACCGCTCCCGCCGGCGAGGATGACCGCGTGCAGATGGCTGCTTCCCGACATGCGCGCTCCAAACGAGAAGACCCTGAGGGCAGGAGAGAGAGGATTCGGGCACATGCGCCCGGCCGGCCCCTACTCTATCGCAGCGCGCGGCCTCTGTGGCCCTCGAGCAGCTCGCGGTAGATGGCGAGCGTCGCCGCCGCGGTCCTGTCCCATGAGAAGGTCGAGGCGCGCGATCGTCCCGCGGCGACCAGCCCAGCACGTACGGCGTCATCCTCGAGCACACGACGTATCCGCTCCGCCGCTTCGACGTGATCTCCTGCGGGGAACAGCAAGGCCGCGTCGCCGACCACCTCGGGCAGCGAGGTCGCGTCCGAACACACCACCGGAGTGCCCGACATCATCGCCTCCAGCGGCGGCAGGCCGAAGCCTTCGTAGCGCGAAGGGAACACGAACGCCGCGGCATCCGTGTAGAGGGACCTGAGCACGCCGTCGGCCACGAAACCCGTGAACGCGACCCGTTGTGTCGCAGGGGTGTCACCGAGGACCTCTCGAACGTAGCCCGGCGCATCGGCGCCCACCAGGAGCAGACGCAGCGCCGGCTGCGTCTCATGCACGAGGGCGAACGCCCGCAGAAGCGTGGGTAGGTCCTTGTGGGGCTTGGTGTTGCCCATCGACAGCACGTAGGGCGCGCCGTCCCCCGCGATCGCGGCCGGAACCGGTAGCGGGTCCACCGACGCGAAGTCGTCGGCGGCGAGCGGGACCACGCTGATGTATCCGCCCGAGTGCGGGTAGTAGCGCAGGATGTCGCTCTTGGTGGCGTTCGAGTTGGCGATCAAGCGGTCGGCTTCACCACTCGCCCGGAAGTTCCAGAACCGGTAGGCCGCTCGCCGCAGGGCCGATGGCATCACACCGGGGACCCTCAGCGGGATGAGGTCGTGGATGGAGACCACGAGCGGGTGACGGGCGGGAAGCGGCGTCGGCACGTGCAGACAGTGGGTGACGTCGGGCGCGACCCGGCGCACGATGCGTCCCAGCTCCATCCCCCCGGTGGGGTAGAAGGCGTGGACCCTCGACTCGACGCTGTCCGCGTCCGGGACCGGCGGCGTGTCCCCCGCCTCCACGACCTGGACGATCTCGATATCACCGGACCGCGCGAGCGCGCGAACGAGCCCGTTGGTGTAGCGGCCGATCCCGCTCCAGCTGGCCATGCGGCAATCGAGCAGGACGCGCATGAGCTACCCGCGCCCGCCCGCGGCGCGGCGCGCCACGAGCCCTGCCCGCGCCGCCAGCGCGTACAGCCGCAGGTGGTAGGTCGTGCAGTAGCGGTAGAAGCTGTCCCGGTAGGCCTTCTGGGCGGCCGCGGAACCCCCGCCGCCCGAACCGCCGCGGTGGTGCATGCAGCACGCCGAGGGTTCGACCAGCACAGACCAACCTCCATCGTGCATCCGATGGCACCAGTCCACGTCCTCGTAGTAGAGGAAGTAGCCTTCGTCCATGGGCCCGACCGCCTCGATCGCGCGGCGCCTGACGAGCATGCAGGCGCCGGTGACCCAATCGACGGGGGTCGTGCCGTGCACCTCGGGCCGACCGTCGCCCTTGCGCCGCATCAGCACGTGGAGGATGCGGTTCGCCCGGGTGGCCAAGGCGCGTCCGAGTGTGGGGAACGGTCCGAAGGAGCCGATCTGGGTGGAGCCGTCGGGATCGGTGATCCGAGGAGACACGATCCCCGCGGTCCGGTTCGACTTCGCCCGGGACACCAGGGGCTCGACGCAGCGCTCCTCGAGAGCGGCGTCAGGGTTGAGCAGCAGCACGAACTCCCCGCCCGTCGCCGCGAGGCCCGCGTTGTTCGCGGCCGCGAAGCCCCGGTTCTCCACGGAGATGACGCGCACCGCCGGGTGCGCGGCCACCACGGCCTCGACGGATCCGTCGCTGCTCCCGGAGTCGACCACGATGATCCGTCCGGGCGCGATCTGTCCCTCGACACTCGCAACGGCGCCTTCCAGCATCGCGCCGGAGTCGTGGGCCACGATGACGACGTCGACGTCCGGGAACGTCACGGGGCTGGCGCTCACGACAGCGTCGGCACGTAGCGGGCCAGAGCGTCGCGCCAGCTCGGCATGATGACGCCGAGGACGCCCGCCTTCGAACAGTCCAGAACGGAGTTGCCGGGGCGCTCGGCCTTGCCGGGGAACGCCTCGGAGCGCACCGACGCCACGTCGACGTTGCCGAGGCCCGCGAGCCGCAGGACTTCGCGCGCCATCTCGTCACGCGCGCACCATCCGGAACCGGCGACGTGCAGGAGGCCCGTGGCGCCCACGTCGATCAGCCGCAGCATCGCGTTGGCGAGGTCGATCGTGTACGTGGGCGAGCCGATCTCGTCGGAGACCACGGTTACGCTGCCGTCGCGACGGGCCGCTTTCAGGATCTTCGTGGGGAAGTTCTCCCCGCCCGGTCCGAACGACCACGCGGTACGGATGATCAGTGCGCGCGGGTCCGCGGCGGCGACCGCCCACTCGCCTGCCATCTTGGAAGCCCCGTAGACCGACAGCGGGTTCGGCTCGTCCACCTCCGAGTACGAGCCGGCCTTCTTGCCGTCGAAGACGAAGTCGGTGGAGACGTGGATGAACGGGAGCTTGTTTGCGGCCGCTGTCTCGGCCAACAGCGCGGCCCCGAACTGGTTCACCAAGAACGCACGCTCGGCGTGCTCCTCGGCCTCATCCACGTTGGTATAGGCCGCGGCGTTGACGACCGCGCCGTTGGGGTGCGCCTTGGCGAACGCGGAGATCGTTGCGGGGACCATGTCGTGCGATGTGATGTCGAACGTGCCCTCTTCCGGCGCGTACGTCTCGAAGCCACGCTCTGAGGCGACCAGTTGCAGCGCGGTACCGAGCATGCCCGAGGCTCCGGCTATCAGAAGCGGTCTGCGCATCTAGGAACGCTCCTCATACCATCGGCGACGCCAGTCGGCGAAGTCCGCCGAGTGGTGCTTGATCTTCTCCCACCACCACGCGTTCTCCTTGTACCACCGGATGGTATCGCGGAGTCCCGACTCGAAGTCCACCGCGGGGCTCCACCCGAGTTGCGCGAGCGCCTTCGAGCACTCGATCGAATACCGGCGGTCATGGCCGGGGCGATCCGCCACTCGCTCGATCACGGCTTCGGTGAGTCCCAGCTCGTCGATGATGATGGAGGTGATCTCGCGATTCGTACGTTCGTTGCCGCCGCCGATGTTGTAGACCTCGCCGGCGCGGCCGTGCAGGAGCGCGGCTTCGATGCCGTCGCAGTGGTCATCGACGTGCAGCCAGTCGCGGACGTTGAGGCCGTCGCCGTAGAGCGGCAGCGTCCCGCCCTCGAGCGCGTTCGTGACAAAGAGCGGGATCAACTTCTCCGGGTACTGGTGCGGGCCGTAGGTGTTGCTCCCGCGGGTGATCGTCACCGGCAGGCCGTAGGTTGCGTGGTACGCGAGAACCTGGAGGTCGCCGCCGGCCTTCGACGCGGAGTATGGGCTCGTGGGCCGCAAGCGGTCGGACTCGCAGAACGAGCCCTCATCCGCCGAGCCGTAGACCTCGTCGGTCGACACCTGCACCATACGGGCGATCCCGCGCTCCCGCACGAGCTCCAGGAGCGTGTGCGTTCCGAGGATGTCGGTGGTCAGGAACGCCTCCGGCTCCGCGATGGAGCGGTCCACGTGCGTCTCGGCGGCGAAGTTCACGATGGCGTCCACGCCTGTGGCGGCGCGATCCACGGCCTCGCGGTCGCGGATGTCGCCGCGCACGAACGTGTAGCGGGCACCGCCCTCGACGTCCTTCAGGTTGTCCAGGTTGCCCGCGTACGTGAGCGCATCGAAACAGACGACCTCCCAGTCGTCATGCCTCGCCAGCGAGCGGCGCACGAAGTTGGAACCGATGAACCCGGCCCCACCGCAGACGAGAAGCTTCATCCGTTCTTCACGCCCCAGTCGTAGCCGATCTCCGGGTCGTCGAACGGGCGCCGGAACTCATCCGGAGCGTCGTAGTCGAACAGTTCGGTCGGGACGTTGATGATGTAGGCGGACTCGGGCCCGGCCGGAGTGAACCCGTGGTAGACGCCCGGCGGGATGATGATCATCCGCTGGTTCTGCCATCCGATCACGAACGTGTTCGTCTCGCCACGCGTCGGGGAGCCTTCGCGATCGTCGAAAAGCGCCACCTTCGCCATGCCCGACACGCACACGAAGTGGTCGGTTTGCTTCTTGTGGTAGTGCCACGCCTTCACGACACCCGGGTAGACCATGGTCATGTAGACCTGCCCGAAGCGCTGGAAGTCCGCGTCGTCGCTGCGCAGCATCTCCATGAGCGAACCGCGGTCGTCCGGGATGACCTTGAGGTCCTTGACCTTCACGCCTTCGATCATGACTTCTCCTCGAGGATCGAACGCACGTAGCGGTAGTAATCGGACGAGGCGCCCTCGACCGAGCGGGCCAATTGGTCCCGGTCGATCAACCCTGTGCGGTAGGCGACCTCTTCGAGGCACGCGATCTTGAGGCCCTGGCGTTTCTCGATCGTCTGCACGAAGGTGCTCGCCTCGATGAGTGAGTCGGGCGTGCCGGTGTCGAGCCACGCCATGCCGCGACCCATGAGGCGGACGTGCAGCCCGCCCTCTGCCAGGTACAGGTTGTTCAGCTCGGTGATCTCCAGTTCGCCCCGGGCCGATGGTCGCACCTGCTTCGCGAGCTCGCAGACGCGCGAGTCGTAGAAGTAGAGCCCTGTGACGGCGAAGTTCGACTTCGGGACGTCCGGCTTCTCCTCGATGGACAGGGCCGTTCCGGCCGCGTCGAACTCGACCACCCCGTAGCGCTCCGGGTCGCGGACCTGATAGCCGAACACGACGGCGCCGCCCGCAGAGACCTGGTCGCGGGCGCTGCGCAGCATCGAGCCCAGGCCGGTGCCGTAGAAGATGTTGTCGCCGAGCACGAGGCAAGCAGGCGCCCCACCGAGGAACTCCTCACCGATGAGGAACGCCTGCGCGAGCCCTTCGGGCCGCGGCTGGACAGCGTACGAGATCGAGATGCCCCACTGAGTGCCGTCGCCCAGAAGCCGCCGGAACGACGGCGCGTCCTCGGGCGTTGTGATGACGAGCACCTCGCGGATGCCTGCGAGCATGAGGATGGACAGCGGGTAGTAGATCATCGGCTTGTCGTACACCGGGATGAGCTGCTTGGACGTTCCGAGCGTGATCGGATGCAGCCGAGAGCCGGCGCCTCCTGCGAGGATGATGCCTTTCACACGCCCGCCTCTCCGTGGATCAGCAACGCTGAAACGACGTCCCGAGTCTAGCGCACGCGCGGACCCTGCGCCGCTGCGCGGGGGTGGTCGCTACCACTCCTCGTCAGTGGCCACGATGGTGACGCGGCTGCGCACCGTCCTTACGAGCCTCCAGAGCGTGAGCTTCTCCCCTTGGCCGTCGTACACATGCTTGTAGAAGCCCAGCCGCATCCGGGCCGACAGTCCCGTGAGCACGCCCAGCACGGCGATCGCGGCCTTCCCCGCCGCGCTGGCGGTCGTGATGCCGAACCGCCTGCCGGGCCGCAGCGTCACGAGGACCGTCGGTCGCGCACGCCTGAGGAAGTTCAGCATCTCGGGGAGCTCTCGGCTCTCGCGCCCGTCGAGGTCCAGACTCACCAAGCTGCAATCGGCGAGGTCGTTCGCACCGAGGAACTGCTCGAAGGAGGGGACTGCGAGTGCGTCGGGCGTTCCGGGAACCCGCAGGTCGTGCACGGAGACAACGCCGGCCGTGTCCGGATTGAGCCGAAAGTTGCCCTCGAGCTCCGCGCGCCGTTCCGGATCGGGCTCGAGCGCGTACACGTGACACGCCGTCCGGGCGGCGTAGAGCGCCGTGGCGCCCGGGCCGCTGCCGACTTCCAGGTACGAGTGACGGGCGTCCACGAAGCGGTCGATGAGGTCGTAGGCCTCGGGCTTCCACTCGCCCCGGGAGACTTGGTTCCAGAGGTCATCGTGTCGCCCGCCGGTCACCTGCACCGGCTCCCCCCAGAGCGGGATCGTGAGCGTGCCATCGGCCGCATCCCCACCACGTAGCGACCAGTGCGTGGATGTCCCGATCGTCTCGAGGTAGAACGACTGCTCCTCGTCCGGGTGGGCGGTGTCCTCATACCAGGGAAGATGCCGGGCGAGGTACGGCTCGCCGGTCCTCAGCGCACGCAACCACGAGCCGCCCGCCGCGCCAGGGCGATACAGGGCGAACGTGGTGTCGATCGCAGCGAGGTGGAACTCCCGCGCAGCCCCCCTTGGGCGGAACTGCGCCTCATGCTCGATGACGCGCTGCTTCATGGCATAGGCATCCGGCAGATCGTCGGTCTTCAGCCCGAACCCGACCTTGTCGATCCGGGAGTGGCCATCGAGGCCCGCGCGGAAGTGCGAGATGAAGTCGTCGGG
>JAHEXP010000064.1 GCA_023252055.1 Coriobacteriia bacterium | reverse complement strand
GCCCCCTGCCGGCACGGTGGTCGTCGCTGACCGCTCACTTCAGGGCGATGTCGCTTGGGGCGTGGGCGCGAACGAGAACGACTATCACGTCGTCGACGCCCAGCCGGGCCGTGACTTCGAGGTCGGGCAGTGGGCCGATCTGGTGGTCGCCGAACCCGGCGACACGTGCCCCGTATGCGGTGGCGTGCTCAAGGGCGCGCGCGGCATCGAGGTCAGCCAGATCTTCCAACTCGGCACGCGCTACTCCGTGGCGATGGGCGCCACGTTCTCCGACGAGGACGGTGTCGACAAGCCGCTGCTCATGGGTTGCTACGGGGTAGGCGTCTCCCGGTCCCTGGCCGCAGTCATCGAACAGAACTTCGACGACGCCGGTGTGGCATGGCCGATGACGATCGCCCCGCTCGAGGTGGCCGTCCTTCCGCTGATGGCGGACGGCGAGGTCTTCGAGGTGGGGGAGCGCATCTGGCGCGAACTGGCCGCCGCCGGCATCGAGACCGTGCTTGACGACCGTGACGAGCGGGCCGGCGTGAAGTTCGCGGACGCGGACCTCATCGGGTGGCCGCTGCAGGTTGTCGTCGGCAAGCGCGGATTGGCCGAGGGCGTGGTCGAGGTCAAGGACCGCGCAACGGGGGAGCGCATCTCCGTGCCCCTCGGCGAAGTGGTGGCGCACGTGTCCCGCGCCGTCACGGACGCGAAGGCCGTGCTGGCACCGGTGACGCAGCACCCGTAGACCGGCTCGGCAGCCCTTTGCGGCCTGTTCCGAAATGCCCTTGAGCGACCGTCCCGCGCTTCCTCGTGGGGCGGTCGCTGTGGTAGGATGCAGCGCGGGAACGCAAACCGACGTGCGCTGCTTGAAGTGGGCTGACCCCCGCTTCTTTTGTTGTGGAAGGAGGTACGGGCATGGCGAAGGACCTGAAGGCACGGCTCACTGCGCTGCTGGACACCGCCGCCACGGAACGCGGATTCGAGCTCGTCCTCCTCGAGACGGGTGGACCGGCACGTGAGCCGTACGTCCGTGTCTACCTCGACCACGAGGGCGGCATCACGATCGACCAGATCTCGGTTGCGAACCGTTGGATCGATGAGCTGCTCGACGTCGTGCCCGACCTGCAGACCGGTTACACCCTCGAGGTGTCGTCTCCCGGCATCGAGCGGCCGCTGTCCAAGCTTGCGGACTTTGTGCGGTTCATAGGCTCCGACGTCGCGCTCACGGTCAAGCCGGAGCTCGACGGCCACAAGCACTTCACCGGCCGCATCACGGCCGTGGACGGTACCGACGTGATCCTCGACGTGGAGGGCGCCACGGTCCGCGTCCCGCACGACCGCATCACCCGCGCGAACCTGCGCGTCACGATCGATTTCTCCAAGGAAGGGACGGGCGACGATGGCATCTGAGCTCATGGACGCGCTGCGGGCTCTGGCGCGCGAGAAGAACATCGACGAGTACGCGATGCTCGACAGGCTCGAGGCGTCGCTCGCGGCCACATACCGCAAGATCCTCGATCTCGAGAACGACACCCGCGCGGTGCTCGACCGCGAGACCGGCAAGATCTCCGTGTTCGAGCTCGTCCCCGTGGGCGGGACCGAAGAGGAGCCGATCTTCGAGGACCGGGACGTCACGCCCGCCGACGTTTCGCGCACGGCGGCCCAGGCTGCCAAGAGCGTCATCATCGGCATGATCCGCGATGCCGAGCGCGAGCAGATCTTCGACGAGTACCAGGACCGTGTCGGCGACTCCGTCACCGGCACCGTACAGCAGTCGGACGCGCGCTACACCCTCATCAAGCTCCGCGAGGGCGTCGAGGCTCTGCTGCCGCCCACCGAGCAGCCCTCCACCGAGCGCTACGACCACAACCAGCGCATCAAGGCCTACATCATCGAGGTCCGCAAGACGACGACCGAGCCTTCCATCGTCGTGTCGCGCACCCATCCCGGCCTGCTCAAGCGCCTCTTCGAACTCGAGGTGCCGGAGATCTACGACGGCATAGTCGAGATCAAGAGTGTCGCCCGTGAGCCGGGGCTGCGCAGCAAGATCGCTGTTTCCAGCCGCGAACCGGGCCTCGATCCCGTCGGCGCCTGCGTCGGTCCGAAGGGCAGCCGCGTCCGCATGGTCGTGGCCGAGCTCCGCGGCGAGCGCATCGACGTCGTGCCGTGGAGCGATGACGCAGCGCAGTTCGTGGCCAACGCGCTGTCGCCGGCCAAGGTGACACGCGTGACAGTGAGCGAAGGCGACCGCGCCGCGACCGTCATCGTTCCCGACGACCAGCTCTCCCTCGCCATCGGCAAGGAGGGCCAGAACGCCCGCCTTGCGGCGAAGCTCACCGGTTGGAGGATCGACATCAAGAGCGCGTCCCAGGCCTTCTCGGCCGGTCTCACGGACGTCGCACCCGAGTCCGCCGACGGCGAGCAGGTGGAGGGTGACGGCCGCTGCTGCGCCGTGACCGCGTCCGGCCTGCGCTGCCGCAACCGTGCCAAGCCCGGCACGACGTACTGCTCCCTGCACGACAAGGAGGCGGCCAAGTAGCCTATGAGGCCCCGTAAGCCTGCGATCCGCACCTGCATAGGGTGCGCGACGAGTGAGGACAAGCGCGAGGTCGTGCGCTTCGTCCGCACGCCCGACGGCACGGTCGAGGTCGACGAGACCGGCAAGGCCAACGGGCGCGGGGCCTACGTCCACGCCACGCTCGAATGTTTCGAGCTGGCGATCCGCAAGCGCAAGATCGCATCTGCGCTGCGGGCGAATGTGAGCGAGGACGACATCGGCCGCCTGCGGGCGGACTTCGAGCGCGCACTCAGGCACCGAGGCGCGCTCGCCAATGAGGATGGTGACGCGTAAGTGCCGAGCATGCGAGTACACGAACTTGCCAAGGAGTTCGGGATGACCTCCCAGGAACTCCTGGAAAAGATCCAGGCTATGAAGATACCGGCCAAGAACCACGCTTCCACGCTGGTCGAGGCCTATGTGGACAAGATTCGGAAGAACCTCGGTCCCGAGATAGCTGAGCGCCACGCCCAGATGGAGGCCGAGCGCATGCTGCGCGAGGCCGAAGAGGCGAAGCACGCTGAAGAGGAGGCCGCCAAGGCCGCCGCTGAAGCCGCCGAACGTGCAGCCACAGAGGCTGCGGAGCGGGAGGCAGCGGAGGCTGCCGCGCGCGCCGAGGACGAGTCGCGCCGCAAGGCCGAGGCGGAGGATGAGCGCAAGCGCAAGGAAGCCGAGCGCGAGGCCGAGAAGACCAAGCACGAGGCCGAGCTCAAGCGCCGCGAGGAAGAGGCGGCGCGCGAGGTCGAGGAGCGCGAGCGCTACAAGAAGATGGCCGAGCAGGCCGAGGTCGCGGCTCAGGCAGCGCGTACCAACGTCGTCGAAGTGGCGAAGGCAGCGGCCGCACAGGCCGCTCCCGGCCCCGGCGGCGGCAAGAAGGGCAAGAAGGGCAAGAAGCCGGGCGGGCGTGAGAACGTCGAGCAGGGCCCGCGCGGTCGCACGGAGCGCGTCGTGACCCCGGTCATCGACGGTGTTCTCACGATCGAGGAAGGCTCGACCGTCGGGGCGTTCGCCGACGCGATCGGCGTTCCTTCCGGCGACGTCATCAAGAAGCTCTTCCTGCTGGGTCACATGTTCACCATGAACCAGGTGCTCTCCGAGCAGATGCTCGAGACCCTCGGTGAGCAGTACGAGCTGCTCGTCGACGTCACCGCGCCGGGCGAAGAGCCTGTCGAGGTCTTCGACGACGAGCCCAAGGATCTCAAGGAGCGTCCGCCGGTCGTCACCGTCATGGGCCACGTCGACCACGGCAAGACGTCGCTCCTCGACGCGATCCGCCACACAGGCGTGACCGAGACCGAGGCCGGCGGCATCACGCAGCACATCGGTGCGTCGGTCGTCGTCAAGAACGGCAAGCAGATCACCTTCATCGACACCCCGGGCCACGAGGCGTTCACCGCCATGCGTGCCCGCGGCGCCAACATGACCGACATCGTCATCCTCGTCGTGGCCGCTGACGACTCCGTCATGCCGCAGACGGTGGAAGCGCTCGACCACGCACGCGCGGCGAAGGTGCCGATCATCGTCGCGGTCAACAAGATCGACAAGGACGGCGCGAATCCGGAGCGCGTGCGCAACGAGCTCTCCGAACGGGGCGTCATCCCCGAAGCGTGGGGCGGCGACACCCCCTTCGTCGAGGTGTCCGCCAAACAGCACATCGGCATCGAGGACCTGCTCGAGATGATCCTTCTCGTGGCCGAGGTCCAGGAACTCAAGGCGAACCCGACCGCTCCGGCGCGCGGCGTCGTCGTCGAGGCCAACCTCGACCGTGGCCGCGGTCCGGTCGCAACGGTGCTCGTCCAGCGCGGGACGCTCAAGATCGGCGACGCCGTGGTCGTAGGTACCGCTCACGGCCGAGTCCGCGCCCTGATCGACTCCAAGGGGAAGCACGTCCACAGCGCGAAGCCCGCCGATCCGGTCGAGATCCTCGGCCTGAACGCGGTGCCTGCCGCTGGTGACGACTTCAAGGTCATGCCCGACGACCGTGCAGCGCGCGTCATCGCCGAGGAGCGCGACCTCAAGAAGAGGCTCGTTGCCCAGGCCGACACCAAGCAGCACACGTCGCTCGAGGACCTGTTCGACCGCATCCGTGAGGGTCAGGCGGAGGTCCCGCTCGTGGTCAAGGCGGACACGCAGGGCTCCATCGAGGCGCTCAAGGACTCTCTCGCCAAGATGGACCAGTCCGAGGTCCAGATCCCGATCATCCACAGCGGCGTCGGCGCCATCACCGAGACCGACGTCATGCTCGCCGACGCCTCCGACGCGATCATCATCGGCTTCAACGTGCGCCCCGAGCCCAAGGCGAAGGCGCTCGCCGAGACCGAGAAGGTCGACATGCGGCTGTACAGGATCATCTACAAGGTGATCGAGGACATCAACGCCGCCCGCGTCGGCATGCTGAAGCCGACGATCGAGGAGCAGGAGACGGCCGTCATCGAGGTGCGCGAACTGTTCCGCGTACCGAAGATCGGCGTCATCGCCGGCTGCTACGTCACCGAGGGCGAGGTGCACCGCGACGACCTCGTGCGAGTGGTCCGCCAGGGCACGATCATCCTCGACGGCACGATCCACTCGCTGCGCCGCTTCAAGGAGGACGTGAAGTCCGTCAAGTCCGGCTATGAATGCGGCATCGCGCTCGAGAACTTCCAGGACCTCAAGGAGGGCGACGTTCTCGAGACCTACAAGAAGGTCTCTGTCGCCCGAGAAGAGTAGGACCGCAGCAATGAAGACCTATCCGCGATCCCGCGCCATGGGTGAGACCGTGCGCGAGATCATCGCGCGCCTCCTGCTCGAAGAGGTCTCCGACCCGCGCGTCGATCTCGTGACGATCACCGGCGTCGACATGTCGCCGGACCTGCGCCACGCGAACATCTTCGTCACCGCACATGGTGACCAGGAGCGTGTCGCCGAGGCCATGGCGGGGCTGGAGTCGGCCAAGGGCCGTCTCCGGACCCTGCTCGGCCAGGCGATCCGCCTGCGCTGTGTGCCGGAGTTGCACTTCCGCATCGATCCTTCGATCGACGAGGCGACGCGTATCACCGACGCCATCAGACACGAGCACGAACTGGGCCGTGTGAGCGCCCCCGAGGAAGCGATGGACGAGGACACCGATGACTGAGGACGCGCAGCCGGCTTGCCCCGGAGCGTCGTACGCCGAGATCGCCGCCGTGCTCCTGGCGGCGAAGCGCGTGCTCGTGTGCGCGCATGTCACTCCGGACGGGGACGCCGTGGGCTCGGTGCTCGGCCTCACGCTCGCACTGCGCAAAGCAGGTGTCGATGCGGTGCCCACGCTCGCCGACCATCACGCCGCGCCTTCGTCCTACCAGTTCCTCGAAGGCTTCGCCGAGTACCGCGCGTCGTCGGCGCTCACGCCAGCGGACGTCTTCGTGGCGCTCGACACGCCGAACCTGCGCCGCCTCGGTGTCTCGGAACACCTCGCGAAGGACTCCAGCACCCTCGTCGTGATCGACCATCATGTCGACTACGACGGGTACGGTGCGATGCATCTCGTCGATACGGCGGCGGCCTCCACCTGCTCGCTCGTGTGGGGCCTGTTGCCGTCGCTGGGCGTCGAACCTGACGCCGCCATCGCTTCGGCCTGCTACACCGGACTCGTCACCGACACGGGACGTTTCAGCTACGGCAACACCACGCCGCATGCTTTGCGCGACGCCGCGGCGATGATCGAGGCCGGCGCCCCGTCGCGCCGGATCTTCACGCGCGTCTACGAATCGCGCACGGGCGCCTCGCTCGCGCTCCTCGGGCGTGTGCTGTCCCGCATCACTCTCGCGAACAACGGCCGCATCGCGTACTCGTGGATGACCGACGACGACCTCTCCGAGACGGGCGCCGTGGCCGAGGACACCGAGAACATCGTCGATGTCGTTCGTCAGATCGGTCGCGTCGACGCCGTCGTGTTCTTCAAGCAGCAGCACGACTCGGTCAAGATCGCGCTACGCGCGAAGTGCCCGACGCTCGACGTCGCGGCTGTCGCGCACACGTTCGGAGGCGGGGGCCACGTGGCCGCCGCCGGAGCCGCCGCACCACTGCCGCTCGAATCCGCCATCAAGGCGGTGCTCGCGCAACTCCCCGGCTCTCCGGCATGAGCCGCCGCGGCGCCACGACACTGCGCGGAGTCCTTGTGGTGGACAAACCCGCAGGCATGACGAGCCACGACGTCGTCGCGTGCGTCCGTCGTGCGACGGGCGAGGGGAGGGTCGGACACGCAGGGACCCTCGATCCGATGGCCACCGGCGTCCTCGTCGTTCTCCTCGGGTCCTACGCGCGCCTCGCGGCGTACCTGACTGCTGCGACCAAGGCCTACGACGCGACGATCTCCTTCGGTGCGGAGACCGACACCGATGATGCCGAGGGAACGATCACGCGGTCCGCGGACGTCGCGCCCGAGCTGATGGATGCTGCGTGTGCCCGGCGAGTCCTCGACGGCCTACTCGGGCACTCCGAGCAGGTGCCGCCGGCGTACTCGGCGATCAAGGTCGGTGGGACCACCGCACACAGGGCTGCTCGATCGGGCGACCCGCTCGAACTGGCGGCCCGCCCGATCGAGGTCCTCGAGGCACGGTTGATCTCCGTCGAT